>JAAZUZ010000033.1 GCA_018623875.1 Synechococcus sp. HW_metabat.21 | reverse complement strand
CTCACGGGGGATCAGCCCCGGTTCTGGCTGCGGCAAACCCTGCCCCGACGCGGGATCGTTGCGGGGGCTTACCGCCTGGATGACGCCGCCCTAGGCGGGATTCTCGAGACTGACGAGCCGCGGTTGTTCCGTCCCGAGGAGGAGTGGCCAGGCGGAGAACCTGGCGCGCCTGCTGAGGTGGACGCCGAGCAGGATGTGCTTCAGCTGCTGGCCCTCGGTCGCTTGGCCCACGCAGCGGCCTTGCCGGGGCCCTGGGAGACGGTGTTGCCGCTTTATCCCACCAGCCCGGTGGACGGGGCATGACCCAAGCCCAACGCCCAACGGCGACGCGACCCCGCCGCAAGCGCCGGCGCCAGCTCCCGCGTCGCCGCGGCGGAATCCGGCGCGTTCTGGTTCTGGTGGGGTTGCTCGCGCTGGCGTGGAGCAGCCGTTCTTTTTGGTTCCCGTCCCTGCCGCCACCGCAGTTGGTGTTTGTGCTTGGCGGCGATGTGGAGCGGGAGCGGGTCGGAGCGGAGGTCGCCCAGCGCGATGGACTGCCCGTGATCGTCAGCGGTGGCAGCAACCCGGAGTACGCCCATTGGTTGTTCCGCGGACGGGGCCTCGACGACAGCCGGGTGCTGCTCGACTACCGCGCCACGGACACCCTGAGCAACTTCACTTCGGTCGTGGATGACCTCAAGCGGGCCAACATCCGCCACGTGCTGCTGGTCACCAGCAGCGATCACATGGACCGGGCCCTCATGATCGGCCGGGTCGTGGCCGGTAGCCGCGGGATTGGTCTGACCCCCCTGGCGGTGCCCTGCGGCAACCGCTGCTTCCCTGAGGACTGGCGCAAGGTCTGGGGGGATGGACTGCGGGCTGCCCTCTGGGTGGTGAGCGGCCGGGACCTCAGGGACTGGGCGGCAGAGCGTTTTGGTCCGCTGCTGGAGGAAGTGCGGGGCCGTTGATCAAGCCCTGATCGAGTAGGGCGTTGATTTGCGTTTGGCAGGCCGCGGTGGCTTGATCGAGATCCGCCCGTTTGCGTGAGGCCGGGGGCGGGATCGGCGTTCCAATGCGGATGTGCACTGGCACGAGTCGCGCGCTGCGGGAGCCGGTCCCCAGGGCCCTGTGGCTGTTGATGATGGCGACGGGCAGCAGGGGAACGCCAGCGCGGGCGGCGAGCAGGGCGGCGCCCGCCTGGGGATTGTTTACGCGACCATCCACCTGGCGGGTGCCATCGATGAAGACCCCGGTGGCCCAGCCCTGATCGAGGCGATCGGTGGCGACGCGGATGGCTTCGCGGTCACTGGCACCGCGGGAGACCGGGTAGGCGCCGCAGGCGCGGATGATCGGACCAAGCAGCGGGATCTTGAACAGTTCCGCCTTGGCCATGAAGGCCACGGGGCGCCCCAGGGCATGGCCCAGGAGTGGTGGATCTAGATGGGAGCCGTGGTTGGCCACCACCACAAGGGCCCCTTCCATGGGCACATTGCCGTTGCCGGCGGTGCGGCCCCGGAAGAGCAGCCGGTAGATCGGGAAGACCAGCAGGTAGCTCACCAGGCGGTAGGTGAGGCTCGGCCGCGGCGTGCTGATCAGGGCCGGTGGTTCGGCGGGTTTGCGGCGCCGCAGAACGCGTTTGACGGCTTTGACGGGGCGGTTCACAGCCCCAGGTCAGCAGCGGTTGCGACCTGCGCGTTGCTGATGCCTTCGGTGCTGCGCTTGATCAGGCCACTGAGGACGTTGCCCGGACCGATCTCCACGGCGGTGCTGATGCCCGCGGCCGTCATTGCTTCCATGGTTTCGCGCCAGCGCACGCCCGTGGTCATCTGGCTGCGCAGGCGTTCTTTGAGGGCCGCGCCGCTGGTTTCCGGGGTGGGGTCGGTGTTGCTCAGCACGGGGATGGCGGCGTCGGCAAAGCTCACCCCCTCCAGGGTGGTGGCGAAGGCGGCGGCGGCTTCCGCCATGAAGGGGGAGTGGAAGGCTCCGCTCACCGCCAGGGGGATGGCCCGCTTGCACTTGAGCTGGCTGCTCACAGTGCCGACCGCGTCCGGGCTGCCGGAGAGGACCACCTGGGCACTGCTGTTGTCGTTGGCGATCACCACGCCGTCGGTGGCATTCACCAGCGCTTCGAGTTCGCTGCGGTCAAAGCCCATGACGGCGGTCATCGCACCGCCGCCGGCGGCCGCCATGAGCTCGCTGCGGGTCTTCATCAGCTGGATGCCCGTCTCGGCATCGAACACCCCGGCGGCGTAGAGGGCCACCAGTTCTCCGAGGCTGTGGCCCGCCACCAGATTGGCGCTACGGCCCTGGGCCTTCAGGCCATCCACCAGCAGGCTCTCCACCACAAAGAGGGCTGGCTGGGTGTTGCGGGTGTCGTTCAGCTCGCTGAGGTCACCCTCGGCCTCGCCATTGCAGATCGCGAGCAGGTCGCGGCCCAGCAGGTTTGAGGCGGCTTCAAAGCGAGCCTTGGCACCGGGGAGATCCAGTACCCCGGCAGCCATGCCCACCTTCTGAGAACCCTGTCCAGGGAAAACCCAGGCGTTACCCATGGCCGCGCGTTGAAGTGATCGGGGGAGCCTACGCGGGGCCCTTCCAGCGCAGCAGGGCACCGCCCCAGCTCAATCCGGCGCCAAAGCCACTGCTGGCAATCAGGTCTCCGGGTTGAACACGGCCGTCCTTGACCGCCTCATCCAGCATCAAGGGAATGGTGGCCGCAGAGGTGTTGCCGTAGTTGCTCAGATTGCTCAAGACCCGCTCATGGGGAATCTTGAAGCGATCGGCCACCGCATCGAGGATGCGTTGGTTGGCCTGGTGCAACAGCAGCCAATTGAGTTGTTCGGCGTCCGTGCCGGTGGTTTCCAGCAGCTCCTTGAGGACGGCGGGAACTTCGCGCACGGCGAACTTGTAGACCTCCTGGCCATTCATGCGCAGGGGCTCAAACCCCCCTTGTTGGGCCGTGACGCCGTCGAGCACTGGATGGTGGGTCTCGGTTTGGGCGAGGGTCAGGCAACCATTGCGGCTGCCGTCGGAGCGCATCCGGAAGCCCAGTAGGCCGTCTTCTTCGGCGGGGCAGGCTTCGACCGCCACGGCGGCCGCGGCATCACCAAAGAGGACGCAGGTGGTGCGGTCGTCCCAATCCACCCAGCGGCTGAGTTGATCGGCACCGATGACGAGGGCCCGGCGCATGGCGCCGCTCCGTAGGTACTGACCAGCGGTGATCAGGGCGAAGAGGAAACCGCTGCAGGCGGCGGTCAGGTCAAAGGCCACCGCCTGTTTGGCACCGAGGGCCCCTTGCACCCTGGGGGCGGTGCCGAAGAGGTCGTCGGGACTCGAGGTGGCCATCAGGATCAAGTCCAGATCCTCGGGCTTCCATCCCGCGTGCTCCAGGGCGGCCTCGGCCGCTCGGGTCGCGATCACGGTCAGGGGTTCGTCGGCGTTGCAGATCCGCCGGGCGCCAATGCCGGTGCGGGTGCGAATCCACTCGTCGCTTGTGTCGACTCGGGTGCTGAGCTGCTCGTTGCTCACCCGGTTGACCGGCACCGCGCTGCCACACCCCACCAGGGCCATGCCGAAGGGGGCTTTGGCAGCGCTGGTCATATGGCCTGGCCCGAGACGGTGGGGGTCAGTCAACCACAGGCGACGGTCTCGTTTTCGGCTTCGCTCAGACGGTGCAGGTCCTCCATCACGCCGTGGTTCGCGGCGGAATGGGCGATGCGCAGAGCGCTGACCACAGACAGGGCTTTGCTGCTGCCGTGGCCGATCACGCAGACCCCATTGACCCCGAGGAGCAGGGCCCCGCCGTGCTCAGCGTGGTCCAGGCGCTTCTTGATCCGCCGCAGGTTGCTCATGAGGAAGGCGGAGCCGACCTTGCCGCGACGACCGCGGGGGAGTTCGGCCTTGAGGACATCCAGCAGGACACTGCCGACGCTCTCGAGGAACTTCAGCAGCACGTTGCCGGTGAAGCCATCGCAGACCACCACATCGAAGTCGCCGGACAGGACATCGCGGCCTTCGCAGTTGCCCGCAAAACGGAAGCGGGTTTCCGCGGCCATCAGCGGGTAGGTCTTGAGGGCTTGGTCATTCCCCTTGCACTCCTCCTCGCCGATGTTCAGCAGTCCAATGCGGGGCTCTTGGACCTGCAGGACATCGCGGCTGTAGATGTTCCCCAGCAGCGCCCACTGGTGCAGATAGCTGGGCTTGGCATCCATGTTGGCGCCGACATCCAGCACCAGAACCTGCTGCGCGGGATCTTTGGTGGGGAAGAGGGCGCCAATGGCGGGGCGATCAATGCCTTTGAGGCGGCCCAAGCGGAAGATCGCTGAGGCCATGACGGCACCTGAATTGCCGGCGGAGTAGATGGCCGTGGCCTCCCCGGCCTTCACCAGGTCCATGGCCATGTTGATGCTGGCGTCGCGCTTCTTGCGCACCACCGTGGCTTCCTCGTTCATGCCCACCGAGGGGCCACTGGGCACGAGTTCAATCAGCCCCTGTTGTTGCGCTTCACGGAGTTCCTCGCCCAGCTCGAGTTCGGCAACGGCCGCCTCCACGGCGGCGGTTTCGGCCACAAACTTCACCCGCACCGGCAGCAGGCGCACGGCCCGCAGGCAGCCTTCAAGGATCGGGCCTGGGGCGTAGTCGCCGCCCATGCCATCGACCGCCACCCAGAGGCGATCGGCATCGTTGATGGCCTCGCCATCGACGCCGCCGACCCCTTGTTGGAGACGGCGCAGGGGATCCACCACCAGCGGTTGCAGCACCGTATTGGCCGCGGCACCCGCTGCTCCAGCGGCGGTTCCAGCCGTGCTGACGACGGAACCAGCCATTGAGCCTGCGGCGGTCCCCGCGGCTGAGGCCGAATCAACCAGGGTGGTGACGGCCGCGTTGCGCCGATACCAAATCACCAAACGCCGAATGGCCTTCGGGCGGTTCCGGCGGCTCGAAGCGCCGGGGCCAGTCGCGTCAGTTGGATTCTGGGGCAACGGCTTCAACGATGCGTTGGAACAGATAACCGGTGCCGCGAGCCGTGAGGATCAGCTCGGGGTTCGCCGGATCATCTTCCAGTTTGGAGCGCAACCGGGAGATATGAACATCCACCACCCGGGTATCCACATGGCGCTCGGGGGTGTAGCCCCAGACCTCCTTGAGGATTTCGCCGCGGCTGAAGGGTTCCCCGCTGCGGCCCACCAGGAGTTCCAGCAGGCTGAATTCCATGCCGGTCAGGCGAATCCGCTCATCACCGCGGAAGACCTGCCGCTTGTTGGTGTCGATCCGGATGTCATTGATCTGGATGAGGCCCGAGTTCGGAATGCCGGCGGCTCCTTCCTTGCCGATGCGGCGCAGCACGCAACGAATGCGGGCCTCGAGTTCCTTCGGGCTGAAGGGCTTGACCACGTAGTCGTCGGCCCCGAGCTCAAGGCCCGTGATCCGGTCGGCCACATCGCCGAGGGCGGTGAGCATCACGATGGGCACATCGGACTCCTTGCGGAGTTCCTGGCAGACGCCGTAGCCATCGAGCTTCGGCATCATCACGTCGAGCACCACCAGATCGGGGGGGCTGTTCCGAAAGGCTTCGAGGGCTTCCTGGCCGTCGCAGGCGGTGACCACCGTGTAGCCGATCATCGACAGCCGCGTCTCCAGGATGCGGCGGATGCTGGCCTCGTCGTCCACGACCAGAATCGTTTCCTTGGCTGGAGCGGAGGAGGCCGTCATTGCGCCAGTCTGGGTGGCCATTGCTAAGTGATTAGACCTACTGAAGAGGTCTTTCGGGGTTCAGGTTCGACGAATCCCACCTTTCGTCATACACCTTCTTCATCCCCCCGCCGCCTCCAGCGCTTTGGCTCGCACCACCAGCACCTACGTCTGCCAGAGCTGCGGAGCCCAAACCCGGCAGTTTTTTGGACGCTGCTCGAGCTGCGGCAGTTGGAACAGCTTGGTGGAGCAATCCACCCCCTCCAGCGATAACCGCCGCCGCCGTCCCGTGGCGGTGGCCGATGCTGAAACCGAGATTCCCGCGGCCCCCCGCCGCTCGGAGCCAATCGCCGCGGTGGGTGACCGCCCCCTGCAGCGCCTGGGCAGTGGTTACGGCGAATTTGACCGCGTTCTTGGTGGCGGTTTGGTGCCGGGTTCGTTGGTGCTGCTCGGGGGGGATCCCGGTATCGGCAAGAGCACCTTGCTGCTGCAGAGCGCCCAGGCGATGGCGGCGCGCCATTCCGTTTTGTATGTCAGCGCGGAGGAATCAGCCCAGCAGGTGAAGCTGCGCTGGCGCCGCTTGGCGGAGGAGCAAGGCGAGGTGCCGCCACCCCCAGAGGGTGCCTCGGGGCTGCAGCTCCTGGCCGAAACCGATTTGGAGTTGGTGCTGCAGGAGCTGGAGGCCCTGCGGCCTGCCGTCGCCGTGATCGACAGCATCCAGGCGCTCCATGACGGGGAATTGGGCAGTGCCCCGGGCTCAGTGGCCCAAGTGCGGGAATGTGCCGCCGCGTTGGCACGGATCGCCAAGCGCCAGAACACGGCACTACTCCTGGTGGGCCATGTCACCAAGGAAGGAATGCTGGCCGGACCGAAGGTGCTCGAGCACCTGGTGGATGCGGTGCTGACCTTTGAGGGGGATCGCTTCGCCAGTCACCGCCTGCTGCGGGCGGTCAAGAACCGCTTTGGCGCGACCCATGAATTGGGAGTTTTTGAGATGCGCGGCCAGGGCCTGGCCCAGGTGCTCAACCCCAGCGAGCTGTTCTTGGGTAGCGACGAACCCAGCGCAGGAACCGCGACGATCGTCGCCTGCGAAGGCACGCGCCCGCTGGTGGTCGAGCTCCAATCCCTGGTCAGCACCACGAGCTACGCCAGCCCCCGGCGCACCGCGACCGGTATCGGCACCAACCGCCTGCACCAAATCCTGGCGGTGCTCGAGAAGCACCTCGGCCTTCCCCTGTCCCGCTTCGATTGCTATTTGGCGGTGGCGGGCGGCTTGGACGTGGAGGAGCCCGCCGCGGATTTGGGGGTCGCGGCCGCCGTCGTGGCGAGCTACCGCGATCTGACCCTGCCGCCGGGGACGGTCCTGGTGGGGGAACTCGGCCTGGGAGGCCAGTTACGGCCCGTTGGTCAGCTGGAGCAACGCCTGCAGGAGGCGGCGCGTTTGGGCTTCAACCGGGCCGTGGTCCCTAAGGGCTCAGGCTTGGGACGGCTGGCTGCTGGGCTGGACCTGCAGCTGCACGAGGCGGGAAGTGTGGCCGAAGCCCTGGTGGCAGCCCTGGGGGTGAACCCCGCCGATGACAGGGCCTAGTCGAGCGTCAACGGAGACGTCGACAACTCAGAAGTAGACGTCGACGCTGCCGCGACCGCTGGTCTTGAGCCAGTTCTGGGCTTCGATGTAGTTGTTGGGTGCCAGGCGGATGGCCTTGCCCCAGAAGTCCGCCGCGAGGTCAAAGCGGCGATCGGCTTCGTCGGTTTCGCCCTGCTCTTCAGCGATGCAGCCCAGGTGGTGGTGAATCACCGCCATGTTGTTGAGCGCCTGGGGCATCTTGCCGTTGAGATCCAGGGCTTGGCTGTACTGCTCGAGCGCTTTCTCGTGCTCGCCGTTGCTGGCGTAGACCAGCGCCATGTTGTAGAGGATGAAGGCCTTGTCGTTGGGGTCCTCCTCGAGCTTGAGGGCTTCGGCGTAGTTGTCCAACGCTTCGGCGTATTCCCCGTCGGCCTGGGCGCTCATGCCATCGCGGTAATACGCGAAGGCCTCCTTGGCCCGTTGGTTGGTCGGCAGCACCTTGAGGATCAGGTCCGCCATGACCGTGAAGCTCTTGTCGATGAAGTTGTCGTTGCGCTGGGAGCGGGGCACGGCAGGCACTGGAGCTTCGTCGCCCCATCCTGACTTGTGCTCCACGGTTCAGGGGAGAACCGTGAAAAGTCCCTAGCCTTGGGCCTCCCCTTCCTGCTCGCGTGCCGTCTGACCTCGAGCCAGCCGCCCAGCCGGTCGCGCCGCTCTTGCTGGATGTGGAGGGCATGAAATGCGGTGGCTGTGTCCGCTCGGTGGAGCAGCGCCTCCTAGCCCAACCGGGCGTGCGCCAAGCGAGCGTCAATCTGCTCAATCGGACCGCCTGGGTGGGGCTGGATCCTCAGGCCATCACCGCGGAGCCGGCGCAGCCCTTGATCGAGGCCTTGGCCGCCATGGGCTATTCGGCCGCCGTACGCGATTTGGATGGTGACGATCGGCCCCTGAGCCTGGAGGAGCGGCGGCAGCAGGTGGGCTGGTGGCAGCGCTGGCGCCAATTGATGGTGGCGTTGCTCCTGCTGCTCTTCTCGGTCTCCGGGCATCTGGCGGAGGCTGGTCAGCTTCCCTTGGCCCCCCTAGCGGACATCCGCCTGCATGCCCTGGTGGCGACGGCCGCCCTCTTGCTGCCTGGGAGCCCGATCTTGGTTCAGGGCTGGCGTTCGGCCTGGGCCGGTGCCCCGGGGATGGACACCTTGGTGGGGCTCGGGATGGGGAGCGCCTACTTGGCCAGCCTGGTGGCCTTGCTTTGGCCGGCCGTGGGCTGGCAGTGCTTCTTCAACGAGCCGGTGATGCTGCTGGGCTTCGTGTTGATGGGCCGCTTCCTGGAGGAGAGGGCGCGGTTCCGCACCGGACGGGCCCTCCAGGAGTTGGCGCGCTTGCAACCCGATGAGGCGCTCCTCGTTCTGGGCGATGGCGTCGAGCCCGTTCGCGTTGGTGCCCTACGGCCTGGGGATCGACTGCGCTTGCTGCCTGGAGATCGGGTCCCCGTGGACAGCCGCGTGCTGGATGGCCAGTCGACCTTGGATGTCTCCAGCCTCACCGGTGAGCCGCTGCCGTTATTGGCGGCTGCCGGCCAGGAGCTCGCTGCGGGTGCGTTGAATTTGCAGTCGAGCCTCGAGCTCGAGGTGTTGCGACCTGGCCGCGAGAGCGCGGTGGCTCGGATTATTGCGCTGGTGGAGGGTGCCCAGGCCAGGAAAGCGCCGATTCAGACCCTCACCGATCGTGTGGCGGGCCGCTTCAGCGTTGTCGTCATGCTGCTGGCCGCTGGCACCTTCCTCTTTTGGTGGTTGATCGGTGCCCAGCTCTGGCCCCACGTCCTCAGTGCGGCGCCATCGATGCACCTGCACGGCGGCCATCGCAGCTTGGGCCTTGCCGCTGAAACCCCCTTCGTCTTGGGACTGCAGCTGAGCATCGCCGTCTTGGTGGTTGCCTGCCCCTGCGCCTTGGGATTGGCGACACCCACGGCGATCACGGTCGGCAGCGGCCTGGCGGCTCGCTCAGGGGTGCTCTTCCGCGGCGGCGATGTGATCGAGGCGGCCTCCCGGCTGCGCACCCTCTTTTTTGACAAGACCGGAACCCTGACGGTCGGCCGCCCCACGGTGCGGGCAGTGGATCCAGGGGCCAGCGAAGCCGTGTTGATCCAGCTGGCCGCAAGCCTGGAGGCCCAGACCCGGCACCCCTTGGCCCACGCCCTGCTGCAGCGGGCCCAGCAGCTGGAGCTCCCGTTATTGGACGTGCGCGAGGCCCGCACCTTGGCGGGTGATGGGCTGAGTGCCGAGGTGGAGGGCCATGGCCTGTGCCGGGTGGGGCGCCCCGCCTGGTTGCTTGAGGACGGCGTGGCGATTGCTGAGGAGCAGCGGCGTTGGTGGACTGAACAGGAAGCGCAGGGTTCGACGGTGGTTGCCGTGGCCCTGAGCGATGCCGCGGGCGTCAGCCAACTGCAGGGGCTGATCGCCCTCGATGATCAGGCGCGGGAGGACGCCCCAGGCGCGCTTGCCCAGTTGCGAGCGATGGGTTTGGCGTTGGGTTTGCTGAGTGGCGATCGACAGGCGCCGGTGCAGCACCTGGCGGCCCAGTTGGGCTTGCCGCCCGAGGAGTTGGCCTGGGAATTGCTCCCGCAGCAGAAGTTGGATCGCATCGACCACGCGAGGCAGGGTTTCAGCCCCGTTGGCATGGTCGGGGATGGGATCAATGACGCGCCGGCTTTGGCTGCGGCGGATGTGGGCATCGCGGTGGGGACTGGAACCCAGATCGCGATCGATACCGCAGACCTGGTGGTGCTGGGGGAGCGCCTCGATGCGATTCCGATGGCGTTGCGTCTTGCCCGCCGCACGATGGCCAAGGTCCGGCAAAACCTCATTTGGGCCTTTGGCTACAACCTGGTCGTGCTTCCGATCGCTGCTGGGGTGCTCCTGCCAGGCTTTGGCGTCGTGTTGTCACCACCGCTGGCAGCCCTCTTGATGGCCATGAGCTCGATCACGGTTGTGATGAACGCCTTGCTGTTGGGGCGCAATGACTAAGCGCGGGCGCTTTCTGGTGCTGGAGGGCATCGATGGGTGTGGCAAGACCACCCAGATCGAGGCCCTCAAAGCGTGGCTCCCCACGAGTGGTCTGATGCCCGAGGGCTCGCAACTGCTGGTGACGCGGGAGCCGGGGGGAACGGCCCTTGGACAGGCCTTGCGTCAGTTGCTGCTGCATCCTCCGGGGGAGGCGGCTCCGGAGTCCACGGCGGAGTTGTTGCTGTACGCGGCCGATCGCGCCCAGCACGTCCAGCAGCGCATTGCGCCGGCCCTGGCGGCGGGCCATTGGGTGCTGAGCGATCGCTTTGTGGGATCGACGGCGGCCTACCAGGGCTACGGCCGCGGTTTGTCCCTGGACTTGATTGACCAGCTCGCGGCGATTGCTACGGCTGGGGTGCAGCCGGACCTCACGGCCCTCTTGGAGATTCCCTTGGCGGAATCCTTGCGCCGGCGGGGCCACCGTCCGGCCGATCGCATCGAAGCCAGCGGCGAGGCCTTCTTGGCGCGGGTTTGCGGGGGCTTTAGTGCCCTGGCCCAGCAGCACGGCTGGTGCCACATCGAGGCCAGCCAATCGCCTGAAGCGGTCAGCCGGGCCCTGCAGGTGGCGATTCAGGAGGTCTGCCGCAGCGATGGCTGAGCTGTTTGAGGACCTGCTCGGGCAATCCCAAGCGGTGGCCCTGCTGCGGGCTGGTCTGCAGCAGCAGCGCCTGGCACCGGCCTATCTGTTTTGCGGTCCCCATGGTGTGGGTCGCCGTTTGGCGGCGTTGCGCTTCCTGGAGGGAGCCATTGCGGGGCTCGATGGCTCTCCTTCGGTGAGACGTCGGCTGCAGGACGGCAACCATCCCGACCTGCTCTGGGTGGAGCCCACCTATTCCGAGAAGGGACAGTTGGTTCCTGCGTCCCAAGCTGAAGCCGCTGGCGTGAGCCGCAAGGCGCCCCCTCAACTGCGGTTGGAGCAGGTCCGGGCCGTCTCCCAGTTTTTGGCCCGCCGGCCGGTGGAGTCCTCCCGTTGCCTGGTGGTGATGGAAACCGTCGAGGCCATGGCCGAGGGAGCGGCCAATGCCCTGCTGAAAACCCTTGAGGAACCCGGCGACGGAATGCTGATCCTGCTGACGGCCTCCCCGGATCGCTTGCTCAGCACGATTCGCTCCCGCTGTCAGTCGATTCCCTTTGGGCGGCTGGACCCCCAGACGTTGGAGGCGGTGCTGCAGCGCCATGGCCATGGGGGGCTCGCCCAGGCTGGTGATCCGCCGGAGTTACTCGAACTCGCAGCGGGTTCACCGGGGGCGCTGCTGGAGCAACGGGAGCAATGGCAGGGCCTGCCGGAGGGCTTGACCGATCGCTGCAGTGCGTTTTCAGCCCCCCATGGTGCCCAGACCCCGATGGTGGCTCTGTCCTTGGCCCGCGATCTCTGTGAAGTGCTCGATGTGGAGCAACAGCTGTGGCTGCTGGATTGGTGGCAGCTGCACCTCTGGCGCCAGCGGCAGGACCCTGCTCCGCTGAAGCGTCTGGAGCAACTCAGGTCCCAACTGCGCAGTTACGTCCAACCGCGCTTGGCCTGGGAGGTGGCGCTGCTGTCGCTTGCGGGGGTGGGATCGAGTCGCGCTTAGGCCGCGCTACGGCGGTTGTCTCGGGCCTGTTGCACCAGCTGGGCGAGGGCTTCCTGGTTGTCGCCGCTGGGGAGTTCCAGGCAGTAGCCGGCGCCGTAGACGGTCTTGATGAAGCGGGGCTTTCGGGGATCGGGTTCGAGCTTGGTGCGCAGGTGCCGCACGTGGACGCGGATGGTTTCAATGTCGTCGTCCGGCTCGTAGCCCCAGACCTCCTTGAGGATCAGGGAGGGGGCAACGGTTTGGCCGTGGCGCTGCAGGAGGCAGTGAAGAAGCTCGAACTCCAGGTGGGTCAGCCGGACGGGTTCGTCGAACCAGATCGCTTCGAAGCGCTCCGGGACCAAGGTCAGGCAGCCGTAGCTGAGGATTTCGTTGTGCTTCGTCGAGAGTGGAGCCCGATCGGAGCGGCGCAGGAGCGCCTTGATGCGAACCAGGAGCTCTTCGAGATCGAATGGCTTCGCGAGGTAGTCGTCAGCGCCGGAGTTGAAGCCGCTGACCTTGTCCTTGGTGCTGCCCAAGGCCGTCAACATCAGGACGGGGATGCGGGAGGTGCGCTCATCACGCCTCAGCCGTTGGCAGAGGGTGAGGCCATCCACCTTGGGCAGCATGAGGTCCAGGAGGACCAGATCAGGGGTGTACTGCAGTGCCAGGGCTTGGCCTTTGATGCCGTCTTCGGCCCGCTGCACGTCGAAGCCGCTGTGCTCCAGGTGACCGGCCACAAGCTCGCGCATGTCGCCGTCGTCTTCGATCAGCAGGATGCATGGCTTCATGACTGGTTCCTGGGTTGACGGGTGCGCGGTTTCAGTGAAGGGCCGAAGTTCACCGCAGGTATTCTCCGCGGCTTTTTGTGCTTCTGCACAACAATGCTTTCGCTTGTTGTGGCGTTGCAGTCTTTCTGATCCCAGGACTTGCAAGGGGTTTGAACGAATCTCGCCCGCTGCGAAGGCGCGGAATCTTCAGGTTTTCTTTCGTCTTTTGGGTTGCGGATCTCGGTTGTTTGTTGTGAAGCGTGATCCGCCCTCCCCAAGGGCTTCAAGCAAAAAGCCCAGCCGTGAGGCTGGGCTTTTCAAGAAACTCCCCGGGCGGGATTCGAACCTGCGACCAATCGATTAACAGTCGACCGCTCTACCGCTGAGCTACCGAGGAATGATCCCTGTCGGGACCCGAAGAACATACCTTTCAGCCCTTCCTCGTCGCAAGGGGCTTGAGCTGGTTCTGCAGCGTTGCGCCGGACTGCCAGGGGCCGATGCTGCCGCGCTCCATTAGGGCGGCTCCGTCGCACCAGCTCAGTTCCTCGAGTCGATGGGTGATCCAAAGGGCGGTGATCGGCGCGTTCTGCCGGTGGCAGAGCTGGTGAATGAGGCGGATGACCTCCCGCTGGCTGGTTTCATCCAGGAGCGCGGTGGGCTCATCCATCAGGAGCAGCTGGGCATCGCTCGCTAAGGCTCCAGCGATGGCGAGCCGTTGCTTTTGGCCACCACTGAGGCTGTGGATGGGCCGTTGGCGAAAGCCTCTTAATCCCACCTGCTCGAGGGCCTGATGCACCCGGTCCAATCGCTCACTTGCTGTGAGGGTGCT
>JAAZUZ010000032.1 GCA_018623875.1 Synechococcus sp. HW_metabat.21 | reverse complement strand
GACAACACCTTGCTGCTGATCTCGGCAGCGATGGTTCTGTTGATGACCCCTGGTCTGGCCTTCTTCTATGGCGGCTTTGTTCAGGGGCGCAACGTCCTCAACACGATGGCGATGAGCTTCGTGATGATGGGTATTGCCACCTTGGTCTGGGCCAGTTTTGGCTTCAGCTTGGCGTTCTCTGATGGCGGCGCCGCCCAGGCGGTGGTGGGGAATCCCTTCACGTTTGCCCTGCTTGAGCGTCTGCCGGAGGTCTGGGATGGCTTGGCCGTTCCCGGTCTGACCTTTGCCCTTTTCCAGGGCATGTTTGCGATCATCACGCCGGCTCTGATTTCAGGTGCCCTGGTGGAGCGCATCAGCTTCCGCTTCTGGTGCCTGTTCACGCCGATCTGGCTGCTTCTGGTTTATTCCCCGCTGGCCCACATGGTCTGGGGCGGTGGCTTCCTTGGGAAAGACCTGGACTTCGCTGGTGGCACCGTGGTGCACATCAGCTCCGGTGTCACGGCATTGGTCTTGGCTGGTTTGATTGGCGCCCGGCGCCAGTGGCCCAATGCGATCCGTCCTCCCCATGACGTGACCCAGATCCTGCTGGGCACTGGTCTGCTCTGGTTTGGTTGGTTCGGCTTCAACGGCGGCAGCCAGCTGGCCGTTGGCGGCGCTGAGATTCCCTTCACCACCACCCATGTTGCTGCTGCGGCAGGTCTGGTGGCCTGGTCGGTGGTGGAGACCTGGCGCGATGGCAAGCCGACCGCTGTGGGCATGGCCACCGGCGCTGTCTCTGGCTTGGTGGGTGTGACTCCTGCCGCTGGTTTTGTGACCGTCGGCTCGGGCATGGCGATCGGCGCGATCACCGCCGTCCTCTGCTACGTCTCGGTCCAGGTCAAGGTGAAGCTGCGCTTTGACGATTCCCTCGACACCTATGCCGTGCATGGCGTGGGCGGCACGGCCGGTGCCCTACTCACGGGTGTCTTTGCCAATGCAGAGCTGATCTCCTCGCACCCAGCCGGTCAGGTTCTGGCAGAACAGGGCCGCGGTGCCCTGGTTCTGGGGCAGCTGCAGGCCGTGCTCGTGGCCTACGGCCTGGCTGCGATCGGTACTCTCTTGATCGCTGGTGTTCTGCGGGGTCTTGGCGTCCAGTTCCGCGTGACGGAACAGGCCGAGAACCTCGGGGTGGACGTCGCCGAACACGGGGAAGAGGCCTACGCCGAGCGCGTCGGTTCCCCGCAGCTGAACTGAGCACCGGCTCCATCATCAAGCCCGGGTTGCAGTGCATCCCGGGCTTTTTGCTGTCTTGCTTCAGGCGTTGGGCTTGAACGTCAGTGCCACGCCGTTGTTGCAGTAGCGCTTGCCGGTGGGCCGAGGGCCGTCGTTGAACACGTGGCCCTGGTGACCGCCGCAGCGCTTGCAGTGGTATTCCGTGCGGGGCACGATCAGCTTGAAGTCGACGCTCGTGCCAATGGCATTGGCCAGGGGTTCCCAGAAGCTGGGCCAACCGGTGCCGCTGTCGTACTTGGCCTTGGAGCTGAACAGCGGCAGGTCGCAGCCGGCGCAGTGATAAATCCCAGCGCGCTTCTCGTTGTTCAGTGGGCTAGAGAAAGGACGCTCAGTGCCCTCTTGCCGCAGCACCTGGTAGGCGGCTGGGGAAAGCCGTTGCTTCCACTGGGCATCACTGAGTTGCCACTGGGGATCGCCGGCCTTGGCGGCCGCCTCCGCTGATTTGCCCCCCACCAGCAGAGCCAGGGATGCGAGCAGTCCTCGACGTGTCATTTAGAGCCCCTTGAGCCAGCCAGCGCTGAGGGCTGTGGCCAGTCCAAGGAAGATGGCCAGCAGGGTCCAGGTGATGCGGTTCAGGGTCGCTTCGGCGCTGCGGGCGCTGCTGAACATTGAGCTGCCGCTGGAGGCCAGGCCGCCCATGCCATCGCCCTTCGGGCTGTGCAGGAGCACGGTGATGACCAGCAGTGCGCCACTGCTGAGCCAGATCCAGGTGAGGACGCTTTGAATCATTGCTGCAGCCTAGGCAGTGACTAGACGCCCAGGGTCTGGGGAATGCGACTGGGCTGAGACGGGCTGCCGAGGGGATGGATGAGGGAGGTGCCGGTCATTCGGCTCGGCTGCTCCAGGCCCAGGATCTCCAGCAGGGTCGGCGCAACATCGGCCAGGCCGCCGCCACTGCGCAGTTCTACGGCGGTGCCGTGGCCGGGAATCTTGCGCTTCTCGCCTTCCACCAGGATCAGCGGCACCGGGTTGGTGGTGTGGGCGGTCCAGGGCAGGCCGTCGGGGCCTTCCATCAGTTCGGCGTTGCCGTGGTCGGCGGTCACAATCAAGGTGCCGCCCATGCGGTTCGTCGCCTCCAGTAGGCGGCCAACGCTCTGGTCGACGGCGCCGATGGCTTCCACGGTGGCCTCCATGGCTCCGGTGTGGCCGACCATGTCGGGGTTGGCGTAATTGATCACCACGAGGGAATAGATGCCCTTGTTGATCGCGGAGATGCAGTTGTCGGTGAGCTGCTCAGCCGACATGGCTGGTGCTTGGTCGTAGGTGGCGACCCGAGGGGAGGGCACGAGGTGCCGGTCTTCGCCGGGGTAGGGCTGCTCGATGCCACCGTTCATGAAGTAGGTGACGTGGGGGTATTTCTCGGTTTCAGCGGTGCGGAATTGACGCAGGCCCGCCTCGGAGACCACCTGGCCGAGCAGGCCGTCAAGGGACTCGGGCGGGAAGGCGACGCTGACCGGAAGTCCGGCTTCGTATTGGGTGAACGTGACCACGTTCAGATCGGGGATAAAACTCCGCTCGAAGCCGTCGAAGTTCTCGAGGACCAGGGCCTTGACCAGCTGGCGCACCCGGTCGGGGCGAAAGTTGAAGACCACCAGGCCATCGCCGGATTGGATGGACCCGGGAGCCAGGCGGGTGGGTTCCAGGAATTCGTCGTAGATCTCCTCGCCATAGGAGGCCTGAAGCACCTCCTGGGGGGATTGCTCGGTGATTGCACCGTCTTCGGTGAGCAGCCGATAGGCCTTCTCGGTGCGCTCCCAGCGGCTGTCGCGATCCATCGCCCAATAGCGCCCGCAGAGGGTGCTGATCCGGCCAATGCCTGCCGCTTCGATTTGGGCTTCGATCTTGGTCAGGAATGGCTCGGCGCTCTGGGGAGGCGTGTCACGGCCATCGGTGATGGCGTGAATGCAGACATCCTTGAGCCCGCGAGCCTTGGCCCAATGCAGGAGGCCGCCCAGGTGGTCGATGTGGCTGTGGACTCCGCCATCGGAGCAGAGTCCGATCAGGTGGAGGGTTTTGCCGCTGCTCTGCAGTTGCTCGGCAAGGGCGTTGAGTTCCGAATTGTCCGCGATGCTGCCGTCCCGTACGGCCTGGCTGATGCGAACGAGCTCTTGGCGGATGATCCGGCCGGCACCAATGGTGAGGTGACCGACTTCGGAGTTGCCCATTTGATCGTCGGGCAGGCCGACATCGGCACCGCTCGCTTCGATCAGGGTGTGGGGATAGGCATGCCAGAGGGCATCCATGACCGGGGTTTGGGCCGCCCGGATGGCGTTATGAACGTCGTCGTGCCGGTAGCCCCATCCATCGAGGATGCAGAGCACGACCGGCGCAACCGCACCCTTCTGGGAAGGATCTGAAGGACCGGCGGTGGATGCCGCCGCGTTGTGCGAGCCCGATTCGGTGGACGGTACGACTGTCACCCGATAAAACCCCGCCTTTCCCTGCACGACCAGATAGGCCCAACCTACCTCTTGCCTTGCCCTGAGCCAGTCCTCAGCATGGTTGCGTCAGCTTTTGGCTACACCGGGGATTCCCACTACCATCGCGCCCTCCGCTCAGACCCATGGCCGTCGATCGCGTTGAAATTCTGTCCGCGGTTGAGCTCGGAAGAACCCTGAACCGTCTGGCCTCCCAGGTGCTGGAGAGCGTGGATGACAGTCGCGATCTGGTCCTCCTGGGGATTCCGACCCGGGGGGTGGCCTTGGCAGAGGTCCTGGCGCAGTTGCTTGAGCAGCTCTCGGGCCATCCCGTGGACTGCGGCAGTGTTGATCCCACCTTCCACCGGGATGACCTCGAACGGGTCGGCACGCGTCTGGTGACGCCAACCTCCTTACCCACCAGCCTCGACGGAAAGGAAGTGGTGCTGGTGGATGACGTGATCTTCACCGGCCGCACCGTGCGGGCCGCGCTAGAGGCCCTGCAGGCCTGGGGCCGCCCTCGACGCGTCTCGCTGCTGGCGATGGTGGACCGCGGTCACCGGGAGCTGCCGATTCAACCCGACTTCTGCGGACGGGTGGTTCCGACGAACCGGCAAGAACTGATTGCCCTCTGTCTCAAGGGCATTGATGGGGAGGAAGGGGTCTTCCTTTTAAAGGGGGAGCCCGAAGGCTGACCCTCAGGCCACGGCTTCGAGCTCGTCCGCGCGGAAGTGGGCTCGGAACTTTCCGAAGGCCACGATCACAGGCATGGTCGGGCTGATGGTGCGGCCCTTGTAGTCGTTCAGAACCTGGAAGACTTCACCCTGCTGGCCCTTGAGATCAAAGGCCTGGCCGCGATGCTGAGGGTGGTGGAAGACCACGACGCTCTGGCTGACCGTGACTTGATCTCCTGCCTGCATGAAAAAGGGCTTTGAGGTGAATCCCATCCTGTCACGCGTGATTAGCGCCTGCAGGTCGTTTCGGGTCCGTCTTCAACGACCTGTCCCCCGAGCTCTGCGCAGGCCTGGCTGAAGGCTTGCCAGTCGTCGAGCCCTTGCTGAAGCTTCTGATCCACCAGGCGGTTGAGCTGGGCCTCGGGGACGTTGGAGCCCAGGCCGCCGTGGGAATCGTGCTCGCCGTGGTCCCGTTGGCGGAGCCCTTCGATGCCGGCTTCCACCTGCTTGCGCAGCCCCTCGGTGCGCGTCCTCCACCAGGGATGTTCGATTCGATTGAGGGCGTCGAGGGCTTCCCACCAGCGCTCCTGGGGGATCAGCCGGGCGGCCCGTTCCTTCTGGAAACGGTTGCGGTTCCAGTCTTCGCGGAGTTGATCGCCCAGCGCGGTGCCCTGGGGGTTTTGGTCGGCATTGAGGCTCTTCAGGACCGTGATCGCCTGCTCCAGTTGACCGCGGCGATAAAGGGTGAGGGCTTCGTTTTCCATTTGCTGTTGCCAGGCCAGCAGGCGCTGCTGGTCCTCCGGGGTGCTGTTGCCGGAGTTGATCAGTAGGCGCTGGAGTTTCAGGGCCTGGGCCCGCTGGTCGGCCTGCCAAAGCTGCTCGGCTTTCAGCCTCCGGCAACGGCTGAGTTCCAGCGGCGCTTGGCCCCCCAGCCAGCGCAGGGCCGAAAGCTGCTCGCCGTAGAGCAGGCAGTCATCCAATCGCCCGGCTTTGGATGCCTGCTCAAGGCGAGCTGGAAGTTGTTTTTCCCACCAATAGGCCGCAGCGACTCCCGATGCCACCAACCCCAAGGTGAGCACCAGCCAAAAGCGTGGAAGCCGGTGTCGGCGGAGGGCCAAATGGCGGGTCAGGAATCCGCCTCCGTTTTATGCAGCCGCCCTCCGGCGATCATGCGGCCAGGGGCAGCGCTTGAGCCGGCCTAGCGCACGGCACCCAGATCGATGGCGGACTGGCGGGCTTGGGTCTGCAGATCCAGGGCCTCGACCTGCAGGTGAGCGGCCTCGTCAATCCAAAAGCGCAGCTCGATGCGGTCCTCCCCGGGGTTGCCGGAGGGTGTCAGGGGGATCTGGATGGGGGCCTGCGTCCAGGTCTGGACCAGGGCCTCTCCTGCCCGTTGGCGGCGCAGGACGGGTAGGCCATCCACGAAGACCACCTCGCTGCGCTCTTCCGTCTGGGGTTCCCCGAGCACCAATTCCAGGGCCTGCTGATCGCTCTGGCTGCAGGAGAGGCGAATGACAAGGGGTTGCTCGATCGGCCAGCTCTGACCGGCCACGAAGAGTGGGTGCCAGCGGTGTTCAGCGCTGCGTTGATCCCAGCAACGTAGGGAGACCCCCTGGCTGAGAACGTCCTTGATGCGGACGCCTGGGGTGAGGCTCAAGGCCCCCAGGGCGACGGCTTCGACGGGACGGCTGTCCCGCAGGGGGGTGCCCGGGAGGCGTTGCTGAAGCCAGCCGCGAATCAATGGGATTTGGGCACTGCCCCCCACCGGAAGGATCGCGTCGATGTCCTCGCTTTCAACGCCCGCGGCCCGGGCTCCGGCCAGGACGGTCTCCAGCAGTTCATCCAGCAGGCTCAGTAACCCTTGCTCCAGAAGCAGTTGCTCGAAGCCGGTCCGCTCCAGGCGTAAGGGGACCGGGCTAGACGCTCCCGCGGGGGTCCAAAGGGCGAGGGCTTCCTCCTGGGTGCTGAGTTCGCATTTGAGCCGTTCGCAGACCTGCAGGAGTCCCCGCGGCGGATGGGGAAGATCCGGACAGAGGTGCGCAGCAATCCAGCGGTCCAGATCGCGGCCCCCGAGCGCCAAGCCGGCTTTGCCCAGCACTTCGGCGGTCCGCAGTGTTTGTTGGCTACCGCTCAGGTTGCGGCCGCCAAAGCGCAGCAATTGGGCGATGGGGGCGGCGCGCCCTTCCCCGCCGGGGAGGGCCACCAGCGAGAGGTCCGTGGTGCCACCGCCGACATCGACGACGAGGACGCGGCTTCCTGGGGCGAGTCCCGCTCCAATGGCGGCCGCGGTGGGTTCATCCACCAAGGCCACATCGGGGACATCCATCGCTTCGACGGCATCCAGGAGCCATTGGCGGTAGCCCCGGTAGCCATCAATGGGGGCGGTCAGCACCAATCGATCGGGGCTGATGCTCGCCGGCAGGTGGGACCAGATCTGTTCGAGCAGTAGGCGTCCGCTTTGCTCCGGGGTCAACCAGCTGTCGCTGCTCTCGCGGCTGGGGTGGGCGATCAGCCGTTTGAAATCCCTATGCAGTTGGGGACCTTCACGCTCCAGCAGGCCCCCTTCGACAACCTGGCGACCGATCAGGGGGTGATCACTGCCTGGATCCGCCAGCCAGATCAAACTCGGGATGGCGACTGGATCGGCGTTACTGAAGGGCGGCAGGGGCAGCAGCTGGGCGTTGGGATCGTTCGCGCCTTGATGGGCCACCACCGTGGTGGTGCTGCCGAGGTCAATGGCAAGGGTGCCGGCCATTGGCCAAAGCTGAAGGGAAACTGCCGTCTAAGAGGGTGACGCAAAACCTGGCTCCATGGTGAGACAAGCGGGACTTGTCTTGGGTCATGGAGCGGGTTGCTGTTGCCCTTTGGTCGTTCTACCGGGAAGACCCTGAGCAGGCGCGTCGTCTGGATCCGTTGCTGGCGGCCCGTCTGTCCCGGGGCTGGGGCTCCCTTCGGATCGAATGCAGGGATTTGGCCCACAGGGCCATGGTCTGCGGTGTGATCGATTTGCTGCGGCCCCCGTTGGAGGCATTGCAGTTGGCCCGGGAGATTCGTCTGGTGGTTGCCGGTGAGGAGCCAATGGTCTTCCCCGTCACCGTTCCCTTGCCCAGCAGTCTGCTGACCTACGATGAGTCAATCGGCGAATAGTGCATGTATCTCGGCGTCAACGTCAGCCCCAAAGAGCTCGCGCAGCGCGCTGAGAATCTCGTCCGGCAGTCCAGCAACCGCTACCTGACCACCGTTCGCATCGCCTTCCGCGCGAAGCAGCGCCGTTTCGATGACTTCGACGGCCTGCTCGAGGACTCGATGGTCAAGCCCGTGCAACGCGCCATCATCGAGCTCAGCGATGAGCAGGACCAGCCTGATCTGCTGCCTGGCTGAGCTCTTCCATCCGTGCCCGTCTGGGTTGGTAGCTGAGCGTGATCCAGCGAGAAGGAGAAGGGTGGCGGTTGGCTTGGGATGCCGGCCGTCACCCTTTTTCAGTGTTGATTGGCGGTGACGGTTGGGCTGCTGAGCTCAGTGAGGCCGAAGCCTTCGGGCTGCGCGATGGTCTGCGGGATTTGATCGATCAACACCGTCAGCTGATCGATCAGTTGATGGCCGAAGAAGCGATCGAACTGGAGCTCGAGCGCGAAGGCTGGTGGATCTGTCTGGATGGCGATCGTCAGGGCTGGAGCCTGCGCGTGATGCTCAGCCCTGAGCCAGGTCAGCGCGCGATTGAGGGCAGCTGGACCCGTGAGGCCGCCGCCGGTTTCAGTGCGGCGCTCTCCCAGCTCCATGGCCAGCCGTGAGGGCATGCAGAGCGGAGTAATCGAGCCCATCCAGTCCGGCGTCGCTGGAGCGTTGCAACAACTCCAGTAACCCCTCCAGTCCTTCCCCATTGAGTCCCGCGGCTTGGGAGGCCTCGAGGAAGAGTGCGAGGTCCTTGCGCAGGTGGGCCGTGGGGAAATTGGGATTGTCGTAATCCCCCTGGAGCTCCCGCTCCAATTTTTTGTCGAAGGTCGGGGCGTAGAGGGCGCTGCCCCGCAGGATCTCCATGAAGCTTTCGACGTCCACGCCGCTGCGCTGCACCAAATGCAGCGAGAGGCTGAAGGCGTGGGTGAGGCTGGCGATCAGTTGGTTGAGGGCCAGCTTGCAGGCCATGGCGCTGCCCACTGGGCCGAGGTGCCGCGGGGCTTCACTGAGCTGCTTGAGGAGGGGTTCGGCCGCGGCGAAGACCTCAGGCTCTCCTCCCGCCATCAGCTGCAGTCGACCGACCAGCGCTTCCGGCTTGCTGCCCAGAACGGGGGTCTCGAGATAGCGCCCGCCCCGTTCCGCCACCCCCGCGGCCAGGGCCTGGCTTTGCTCGGGGGCGATTGTGGCGATCTGAATGACGCCGCGCCCGGCGAGCTGCTGATCGAGCTCCCCCAGGAGCAGCGCTTCCGTGCTGGGCCCATCGCTGAGCACGGTGACCAACCAGTCCGCCTGCCCGGCTACCTCCTTGGCCGTGGGGGCTGTCCGGGCCCCGGCCTGGATCAAGGACTGGCAGCGCTCGGCGGTGCGGTTCCAGACCCAGAGCTCCTGCCCGCCCTCCAGCAGTCGTCTGGCGATGGCTCCCCCCAGGAGGCCGGTTCCAAACAGGGCAATGGCCATGACGTTTGGGGTGAGATTGCTGATGAGATCATCGCTCTGATCAGGACTGCTGATCAGCGTTTTTCTCCCAGGAGAGTGCGCGTCTTCCCCAGGGTTTTGCACCGTTTTTCCACAGCCCTAGCCCGTGAGCGGGCAGTGACCGTGGTGGTCTGGGGAGAACGGGACTGGATTCGGCAAGGCCTGTTGACAAGCCCTGTGGCCCCCCGCAGCGGTGTCCCTTGGCTGCCCATGGACGAGGTTGCATCCCCGCTGGTGGCTGGGATCTAGGCCTGAGAACGCCTGGGAATGAGCCCGTCAGGGTGCTGTTGACCGTTCCCCCGTGTTGTGGGGAACTAGACCCACCGACCGCAGGAACGGCATGGAAGCAACTGGCACGGTGAGCATGTGCGCTGAGGTGCCTGAGCCCCTGTTGCAGTCCATGCAGGGCTTCATCGAGGCCCACCCCAACTGGGACCAGTACCGCCTCTTCCAGGCCGCTCTGGCGGGCTTCCTGGTGCAGAACGGGGTGCAGACCCGCGAGATCACCCGTTGCTACCTCGCCAACCTCTTCCCGCAGCAATCCCGCTTCAGCGAGCCCCTCGCCTGACCCGGCGCCATTGGACGTAGCTGTTGGTCACGGTCGTGGCCAACAGACACAGGGCGGGCACGAGGACCACGCAGGTGATCGGCAGACCTGAGCCATTCCAGAGCAGTTCGCTCACGAGGCCCAAGGCGAAGGGCAGAACGGTGATGGCGAGCAGCACTCCCGCCAGGGCGATCAATCCGGGTCCCTGTTGCTCCAGCAGCACGAAGCCCGCGCGAAAGGCCTTCGTCGCCCCGAGCCCTTCCGCAACGACCAAGCAGGCGTTGAAGAGCTGGCTAAGGGCCAGCCCCCCTCCGAGGACCACGCCCAGTACGAGGGGCAGGGGGGCTAGGGGCTCGGCCACCAGCAGCAGAAACGACCAACCCAAAAAGCTCATCAGCACGATCAGGCTGAGGGCTGCGGTGAGGCGGAGAACTCCCCTGGTGAGGTGCCAGCTGCAGGCCCCGTGCCAGCGATAGAGGGAGTGGGGTTGGGGGACCCGCCCACGGCTCAAGTCCAACCCCGCCCGGGTGAGGCCATCGATCAGCCAGATCAGGCTGACCGCATAGAGGGCGATCCCGGTCGCGTACAGCACGAACCCGAAGACGGCGTTGCTGACGCCATCACCCAGCCCAAAGACGGTCCAACCGAGTAGGTGCAAGCCAAACAGGCTGGCCGTAAATCCCAGAACAACCCACGGGTGAGCCCTCAGCTGGCTGAGGCTGTCGAGCAGGGCTCGCCCAGGGTGGATCTGGCGTTGCTTCAAAGGGGACCGAGGAGGGTCAAGAGTCGCTCTGCGCTGGCCTCGGGGACCGGCAGGATCGAGAGGCGATTGCCCTGCCGGACGACGGGCAACTCCTCAACGCTGAACTGCTCCCGGAGGGCATCCAGGC
Organism: Synechococcus sp. HW_metabat.21; assembly: GCA_018623875.1. Taxonomy (GTDB): domain Bacteria; phylum Cyanobacteriota; class Cyanobacteriia; order PCC-6307; family Cyanobiaceae; genus Vulcanococcus. The sequence continues at coordinate 3,032 of JAAZUZ010000032.1, read as the reverse complement.
TCAAGAGGGAGCCGAACGTCCCGACGTACTTGAGCCGAACGCAGTCCCAGCGTGGTGCCTCGGGTTTGGATTTGGGATCGAAGTACTTGTTCTCTGAATCGAATTGAGAGGGATCTGTAATCCCGGTTTCGATCACTTCCATCATCCCGACAATGCCCGGTGGTTTGGCATTGGAGTGATAGAAAAATGCCCGATCACCAATGGACATCGAGCGCATGAAATTGCGCGCTTGATAGTTGCGAATCCCGTCCCAGAGGGTTGTGCCCTCCTTCTGGAGATGCTGGATGCCGTACACATCCGGCTCGCTCTTCATCAGCCAGTAGGCCAAGGCTGTCTATCCCGTTGGCCGCGAGTGTAGAGCGGTTGTTTGGGGCCCTAGAGGCCGTTCGTCAGGGTGCGGAAATGCTCGCCCCGCGCTTCAAAGTCGCGGTATTGGTCGAAGCTCGCACAGGCCGGTGAGAGCAGGACGGCGCGGCAGTTTCCCCCTTGGCTCAGGCGCTGGGCCGCCGCCACAGCAGCGCCCAGATCGTCGCAGCATTCGATCACCCCGTCGTAACCGCCGGCGTGCAGCAACGCCTGGAAGTGGGACTGGGCGGCGCCAAACAGCACCACGGCCTTCGCCTTGCGTTGCAGGCCGGTGATCCAGGCGCCCGCATCTCCCTGTTTGGCTTCGCCACCGGCCAGGGCCACGAGTGGGCCTTCGACAGCTCTCAGGGCCACTTCGGCTGCGTCGTAGTTGGTGGCTTTGCTGTCGTTAATCCAGGCGACCCCATCGAGGTTGCGGATCAGCTCCAGACGGTGAGGCACACCCGGGAACGCCCTGAGGGCCGCCTCCATCGTGGGGCCGCTCAGCCCCAGCTCGAGGCCAACGGCCACGGCCATGACCATGTTTTGGCGGTTGTGGGCCCCCGGCATGGCTAGGGCATCGGCCGCCAAGAGAGCACCGCTGCTGTGCATGACCTGATCCCCTTCGATCCAGAGCCAGGGATCAATGCCCTTGCTGAGGGCCGCCTGCTTGCTCTCCGCCGTCGTCCAACGGGCGCTGCTCCAGCTCGCGGCATGGGCGCAGAGGTCCGGGTCATCGGCGTTCAGCACCGGGATGGCCGAGCGCTCCAGGAGGCCCCGTTTGATCGCCCGGTAGTTCTCCAGGGTTCCGTGGCGCTCCAGGTGATCGGGGGTCAGGGTGGTCCAGAGGCCGATGGCCGGTGCTAACTCCGGGGCCGATTCGATCTGGTAGCTGCTCAGCTCGACCACCAGGGCCTGTGGAGGTGTCTGCCCGGCTTGAAACCGCTCGAGCGCTAACTCCGCAGCGGAGTGGCCGACGTTGCCGCACATCGGTGCATCCAGCCCGCCCTGCTCCAGCAGGTGGGCCACCAGGTGGGTGACGGTCGTTTTGCCGTTCGTGCCGGTGATCCCAATCCAGGGGGTGGGCTGGCTGGCCTCCCAGGCCGTGCTGATTTCGCCGTTGGTGGGGATCCCCTGGCTGCGCAGCCAGTCCAGGGTTGGGTGGTTCCAGCGGATGCCCGGGCTGACGATCACCCGCTCGCAGGTCGCCAGGAGCGACTCGAACGTTTCCGGCGCCAGGGGCTTACCGAGTTCAACGGCGATGCCCTCGCCGCGGAGCCCCTCGGCTTTGCGTTGATGCTCTGGGCCCTCACCGCTCTCCAAGACGAGAACGTTTGCGCCTTGCCTGGCCAAGAGCCGGGCTGCACCGAGTCCGGATCGGCCCAGCCCGAGAACCACGGTCACTGGCATGGCCTGATGCTCGGGAACCGATTGAAAAGTGGGCGATACTGGAATCGAACCAGTGACTCCTACCGTGTCAAGGTAGTGCTCTACCTCTGAGCTAATCGCCCTCAGAAGCCTTTCGGCCTGAGGAACCTAGCAGTCGGTGGATCAGCGTCTCTGCATGGCCAGTCGCCAGCGCTCCCGCTTGGTCGGCTGAATCTCCAGGATCTCCAGCTCTCCGCGGCCGTCGAGGCGAACGCGGTCGCCTTGCTTGAGCTCACGGCTGGGGCTCGTCACCACGGTCCAGTTCACCCGAACCGCGCCGGCGCGAATCCAGTCGGCCATTTTGTTGCGGGAGACCCCAAGGCCCGCGGAGGCCACGGCATCCAGGCGCAGCGAGGCCTCGACGCTGCTGAGCTGCTTCGGACTTCGGCTGGCGGGAAGCTGCAGTCCACTGATCTCAAGGGGTTCGGTTTGAACCTCGACGCTGCGCACCTGCGCCGTTTGCCCTTGCCAGGTCTCGGCGACTTCTTCGCGCACGATCAGCTGCGCTCCGCGGTCACCGCGCATCCAGATGTCCCCCAGATCCCCGGGTTGAGCCCCCGCAGCGATTAAGCCCGCACGGACGTCCGCGGGTTCGGCCGGGTCAAAGAGGAAGTTCCCGCTGACCACCAGCCCCTTGAGCGGTGCGGCCGGGATCTCTCCATCGCTGATTTCGACGCGGCGAAGCAGCAGCCGCCGGCGTTCGGCCTGGGGCCAGCCTCCGTCGCTGGCCAGGCTCAGTTCGGTCAGGCCCCCGAAGCGCTGCTGGGCCTCCTCCAGCAGGTCGGCGGCCAGGACGTCACTCCAGATCGGTTCCCAGGTGCGCAGGGCTTGCTCGGCCAGACCAATCAGCCTGCCCATGGCCTCGGGGTTGCGGCAGCCCTGCAGCAGCTCGTCGCGGGGAAGCATCGCCGCTGCTCCTAGTTATCGCTGAGTCGCACCACGCTTTGTGGCTTGGCCTCCTGGAGCCGGGTCCAGGGCACCTCAACGCCGGTGGCGGTTTCCAGCAGCAGCAGCCAATTGCCTTCGTCGAGGCGGTTGCGCAGCGCGCGGATGCGGTCATCGCTGTCGGAGCTGACGCTGGCCGCCGCGGCATAGCTGCCCATCAGGCCTGAACCGAGGCCGAGTAGTCCGCCAATGAGATGGGAGCCCACGTCGCCGGCAAAGGCGAAGGTGTCGAGGTCGGTCATGAAGGTGAAGGTCACCCCGGCAAAAAATCCGAAGGGCATCAGCCAGGTCGCCATGCCCTTTTGACGCCGCTT
>JAAZUZ010000162.1 GCA_018623875.1 Synechococcus sp. HW_metabat.21 | reverse complement strand
CGATTGGGTTCAAGACCCCGTCGGCCCAGAACGGAGAAAACAGCGCAGTGAAGATCAACGGTGCGGTTTCTCCGGCCGCCCGGGCAATGCCCAGGACGACACCGGTGGCGATCGGAGCGAAGGCTGCGGGAAGCGTGACCCGTGTGATCGTCACAACCTTGGAGGCCCCGACGCCCATGGCACCCCAACGCAGTTCTTGGGGGACCAACTTCAAACCTTCATCGGTGGTCTTGATCACTGTCGGGATCATCAGCACAGCCAGGGCCATGCCACCGGCGATGGCGCTGTAGCTCTGGCCAGCGATCACCCGCGTGCTGACGATCAGGCCGTAAATGAAGACACCACAAATGATCGATGGAACTCCGGAGAGCACGTTCGTGCCGAAGCGAACGAATTGGGCGAACCCTCCGGAGCGGGAGTACTCCGCCAGGTAAATCCCTCCACCCACGCCGATGGGGATTGCCATGGCGCTTGCCAGCACCGTGATCAGCAGGGTTCCGACGATTGCATTGCCGATCCCGCCCCCATCAAGACCAGGTGGGGGCGGCAACTCGGTGAGCAGCTGCCAATTGATCAAGGATCCACCCTTGATCAGGACATAGGCCAAAACCAGCACCAGCGGCAAGACCGCCAGACCGGTGAAGAGGGCCGCAATCGACGTGAATACCCGGTTCCAGATGTTCCGGGTGAGGCCGTTGCGATAACGCAGAGAACCGTGCTGAGAAAGCGTCATGGCTCAGTACTTCAAGCTCAGTCGCTTCACGACCTGCTGGGCAAGCAAGTTCACGAGCAAGGTCATCAGCATCAAGACCAGCGCCGCATACATCAGGGCTGAGACCTGAATGCCGTCCGCTTCACCAAATTGGTTGGCCAACATCGAGGAGATGGTGTTGGCCGGGGCCAAGAGGCTGAAGCTGAAGTTGTTGGAGTTGCCGATGATCATGGTGACGGCCATGGTTTCGCCCATCGCCCGTCCCAACGCCAACATCACGCCACCGGTGATGCCTGAGATGGCCGCCGGAAGCATGACCTGAAAGATGGCGCCCCAGCGCGTGGTCCCGATCCCATAGGCCGCCTGCCTGAGCCCGTCGGGGACCTGCCTGAGGGCATCCCGGGATATAGCCGTGATGATCGGAAGGATCATCACCACCAAAATCAGCGAGGCAGGCGCCATGCCAGGGCCCTGGGGCTCCGTTGAAAACAAAGGAATCCAGCCCAGATAACGGTGCAGATCGGTCAGGAAGGGCCGCAGGAAGGGCTCCATCACGACGATGGCCCACAGGCCAAGGACTACCGATGGAATGGCCGCCAGGAGCTCCACCATCACCCCCAACACCTCGCGGATGCCCTTGGGAATGATGTTTTCCGTCAGAAAAATCGCTGTGCCAACTCCGAGGGGAACGGCGATCAGCAGCGCCACGCCAGAGCTGACCAAGGTGCCGTAGATCGCCGTGAAGGCGCCGTAGTGCTCACTGATCGGATCCCAGTCCGATGTGGTGATGAAGGACAGACCAAAGGTCTGGATGGCTTCCCAAGCCCCACTGAAGACCGTGAGGAGGATGGCAAAGACGAGAAGGCCCACGGCCCCAGCCAGCGCCACAGCCAAGTGCTGAAAGCCACGGTCAGCAGCCCGTTCGGTGGCAGACCGACGCCGCAAGGCGAAGAGCTCAAGGCGCGGACTCCTGGCCATGGGGTTCTTAACCTCCTAGGAATCTATCCCTCTGCCCTATTGCCGTTAGCTTTGGGGCACAACGTGGATGGCCCCAGGGCGCAGGAACGCAGTTGGCACGGATCGTTGGAATCGACCTGGGAACAACCAACTCCGTGGTTGCGGTGCTGGAGGGTGGCCGCCCCCAGGTGATCGCGAGTGCTGAGGGTGGTCGCACGACCCCTTCGGTCGTCGGCTTCAGCAAAGACCAGGAGTTGCTCGTCGGTCAGTTGGCCAGGCGCCAGCTCGTCTTGAACCCGCGCAATACCTTCGCGAATCTCAAGCGTTTCGTCGGCCGCCAATGGGATGAGTTGGACGACGGCAGCCTGGCCGTCCCATACACCGTTCGCGCGAACGATCAGGGCAATGTGCGCGTGGTCTGCCCTGCTACTGAGCGGGAATACGCGCCCGAAGAATTGGTCGCCAGCGTGCTTCGCAAGCTGGTGGACGATGCCAGCACCTACTTAGGGGAGCCCGTTGAAGCCGCGGTGATCACGGTCCCCGCCTATTTCAATGATGCCCAGCGCCAGGCCACCCGTGATGCCGGCCGTCTGGCTGGGATTTCGGTTGAGCGCATCCTGAACGAGCCCACCGCGGCTGCCCTGGCCTACGGGTTTGATCGCAGCACCGTCAAACGGGTGCTCGTCTTTGACCTCGGCGGCGGCACCTTTGACGTCTCGATCCTGCGCGTTGCCCAGGGGGTCTTCGATGTCAAGGCCACCAGCGGTGACACGCAGCTGGGCGGTAATGACTGGGATCGTCGGATCGTCGATTGGTTGGCTGACGCCTTCCAAAAGGAGCATGAGATTGACCTCCGCCGCGATCGCCAGGCCCTTCAGCGCCTGACTGAGGCGGCCGAGAAGGCCAAGATCGAACTCAGTGGTGTGCAAAGCACCCCGATTTCCTTGCCCTTCATCGCGACAGGCAAGGACGGTCCCCTGCATATCGAGACCAGCCTCGAGCGCAGCACCTTCGAAGGACTTTGTCCGGACCTCCTCGACCGTTTGCTTCGTCCGGTGCAACGGGCGCTTCGCGATTCCGGATTTGCGGCGGAGGACATCGACGATGTGGTTCTTGTCGGTGGATCCACCCGCATGCCGATGGTGCAGCAAATGGTGCGCACCCTTGTGCCCTTAGAGCCCTGTCAATCGGTGAATCCCGACGAGGTGGTCTCGATTGGTGCCGCTGTTCAAGCCGGAATCCTCACCGGTGAGCTGCGGGATCTGATGCTGAACGACGTCACCCCCCTGTCACTGGGCTTGGAGACCATTGGTGGGGTGATGAAGGTGTTGATTCCTCGCAACACCTCCATTCCGGTCCGCAAGAGCGACCTCTTCAGCACCTCCGAAGCGAATCAAAGTTCGGTTGAAATTCACGTGCTCCAAGGGGAGCGGCAAATGGCTGATGGCAACAAGAGCCTCGGCCGCTTCAAGCTCTCGGGCATCCCCCCTGCGCCCCGGGGGGTCCCTCAGGTTCAGGTCTCCTTTGACATTGACGCCAACGGACTCCTGCAGGTGTCGGCGACGGACCGGACGACGGGACGCCAGCAGAGCGTCAGTATCCAAGGCGGATCCAACCTCAGTGAGGACGAGATCAAGACCCTGATTGCGGAGGCCGAGGAAAAGGCCAGCGAGGATCGTCGCAAGCGGGCGGAGATCGATCGCCGGAACCGCGCCCAGACCCTGGTCGGTCAAGCCGAGCGTCGGCTACGGGATGCGGCCCTGGAATTGGGTCCCTACGGCGCCGAACGCCAGCAACGCGCCGTTGAGATCGCCATGCGCGACGTTCAGGAGATGTTGGCCGATGGCGATCTCAGCGAACTCGACATCAGCGTCAGTCAGCTGCAGGAGGCCATTTACGGCCTGAACCGTCGACTGGCCAGCGAGCGCAAGCAGGACTCCAACCCGATCCAGGGAATCAAAAACACCTTGGGCTCCCTTAAAGACGAGTTATTCGCCGAAGACGATTGGGATGACTGGGATCGTCCGGGCCGCTCCCGCGATCCTTGGAGTGAACCGCGATTGGGTGGTGGTTGGCAGGAGGACCGCTGGGATCGCCCGAGCCTCGAGCGCTTTGATGCTCCACGTCCGAGTTGGGACCGCCCGATGGATCCCTCACCCCGTTGGGATCAAGCGCCTCAACCCCGCAATCAAACCTGGGACGAGCCGACCGATACGTACCGTCGCAGCGAACGGGAGTTCGAACCAACCCCACGCTACGGAGATTTCGATCGCTACCCCGATCGCGTTGATGCCCCTGGCCTTGATGAAGTGCGCTACGACGATCGCTACGACGACCGGTACGAGGCAGCTGTTGAGCAACCTCGCGACGACCGCGTCGTCGAGCGGAATGCTCCATCCCGTCCAAAGGCGGTGACACCGACCACCCCCGATCACGGCTCCTATGAGGGAGATCCTTGGGCTGAGGACTGACGGAGGTGAGTCCTGTGATG
>JAAZUZ010000161.1 GCA_018623875.1 Synechococcus sp. HW_metabat.21 | reverse complement strand
TTCATCAGCGAAGCGATCAATCTCCTCGAGGGTCGTCGTGAAGCTGAGGCTGGCCCGCGCTGACGCGCTGAGGCCGTAGTGGCGGTGCAGGGGCTGGGTGCAGTGGTGGCCGCTGCGGATGCAGATGCCCTCGGAGTCGAGCAAGGCCGAGATGTCATTGGCATGGACGCCCTCCACGTGGAAGGCCGCCAGGGCAGCCCGATCGGGCTGTTGCTCGGGTGTTGGCCCCAGCACGGTCAGGCCGTCAATGGTCTGCAGCCGGGCAAAGAGATGGGCGGTGAGCTGCTGCTCCCAGGCGTGGATGCGATCAAGCCCCAAGGCCTGCAGGTAATCGAGGGCCGCCCCCATGCCAATCGCCTCGCCGATGGCGGGGGTCCCGGCTTCGAACTTGTGGGGAAGGCCCGCCCAGCTGCTGTGATCCAGGTAGACGTCCTGAATCATCTCGCCGCCACCGAGGAAGGGCGGCATCGCCTCGAGCAGGGCCTCTTGGCCCCAGAGGAAGCCCATGCCCGTCGGGCCGCAGAGCTTGTGGGAGCTGCCGACCAGGAAGTCCGCGCCCAAGTCTTTGACGTTGACGGGCAGGTGCGGAAGGCTCTGGCAGGCATCCACCAGCACCAGGGCGCCAGCGGCATGGGCCAGGTCCGCCACCGCACGGATCGGGTTGAGGCAGCCCAGGGTGTTGCTGACCTGCACCAGGCTCACCAGGCGGGTGCGCTCGTTGATCTTGCTGCGCAGGTCCTCCAGATCCAGTTCACCGCTATCGGTCAGTCCGGCGTGGCGCAGGACGCAGCCAGTGCGGTCCGCCAGCAGCTGCCAGGGCACCAAATTGCTGTGGTGCTCCATCACCGTCAGCAGCACCTCATCGCCGGGGCGGAGGTTCGCTTCCCCCCAGCTGCGGGCCACCAGATTGATGGCCTCACTCGCATTGCGGGTGAAGACGATTTCGTTCGGGGTCGCGGCACCGACAAAGGCAGCGGCTTTAGCCCGCGCACCCTCAAAGCCCTCAGTGGCCCGGGCACTCAGCTGGTGGGCGCCGCGGTGGACGTTGGCGTTGTCGTGGTCGTAGTAGTGCTGCAGCGCCTCCAGCACCTGGTGGGGCTTTTGGCTGGTGGCGGCGTGATCGAGGTAGATCAAGGGCTGGCCCAAGCAGGCCTTCTGCGCCAGCAAGGGGAAGTCTTGGCGGGTTTGGGCCGCCAGATCCACTGCAGGAACGCTCATCAGGCCAGTGGAGCTGCTCATGCCGACTCCAGCTCCAGTTGATCCAGGGGGCACCACTGGCGCGCGGGCTCAGGCAAGGTGCGCAGAACCTCTTCGCAGAAGGCGCGCTTCAGCAGGCCGGCGGCTTGCTCGGCACCAATGCCGCGGCTCTGGAGGTAGAAGAGCTCGTCGGTTTGCAGGCTGCTGACGGTGGCGCCATGGGCGCACTTCACGTCATCGGCCACGATCTCGAGCTCGGGCTTGGTGTCAATCCGCGCCCGGTCCGAGAGCAGCAGGTTGCGGCTCAACTGCGCCGCGTTGGTCTGCTGCGCTTCACGGGGGACCCGCACTGCACCGTTGAAGACGCTCCGGCCTTGGCCGGCCGCAACAGCTTTGTGCACCTGATCGAGCTCCCCTTCCGGGCCCGAGAACTGCACATAGCTGTGGGTATCAGCGATCTGCTGACCACCAACGAGTTGCAAGCCCCGCAGGGTGGAGTGGGCCTGACCATCCACCTGCACCAGGCGGGGTTCATGGCGGGCCAGTCCCCAGCCCGCTGCGACGTTGCTGAGCGCCGCTTGACTCTCCGGCTCTTGCTCAACCGCGATGTGGCTGAAGAGGGCGGCATCGCTGTTGCCTAAGGCCACCAGGCCATGGCGCAGCTGGGCAGAGCGGGCCAGATGGGCTTCGATCACCACGCTGACCAGCCCCGCGCGTTGGGCCTCAATCAGCTGGGAGAGATCCAACTCGGCCTTTTCCTCCAAGACCAGGAGGATGCGCAGCGGGAGCATCCCGCCGGCGCAGGCACTGACCAATTCAAGGGAAGCCGATGTGCGGCTTTTGACCCGCAGGGCCAGCAGCTGGGTAGCGCTGGCATGGTTCAACTCAACCGGCCAGTGCTGCTCGCAGCTGGTGGCCGCCAGGGTGTGACCCAACCCTTGGGCCACCTCGGAGGCGCTCAGGGGTTCCAGCCCCTCCGGCAGGGTCACGCCCGCGAGGGGATCGCTGGACCCATCCAGGTTCAGGCGCAGGCTTGCAGCGCTTGAACCAGCGGCCGGCTGGGCCGCCTGCGGAGCACCCAAGGGCAGCCCCTTGAGGAGGCTGAGGTCGGTGAAGCGCCAGTCCTCCATGCGGGAGGAAGGCACACCCTGCTGGGCCAAGGCGTCACGGCCGCGCTGCTGCACGGCAGCCAAGGGGCCCGAGGCTGGGGGAAGCGAGGAGAGCCACTGCTCCAGCCAAGCTGCCCGGTTGGTGGGGGCGCTGAGGCTGGCGGTCATCAGGCCACCTCCGCTGCGGCCAAGGCGGCCAACTCTTGGTCGACCCAGTCGTAACCGCGCTCTTCCAATTCCAAAGCCAGCTCTTTGCCGCCTGTACGCAGCATCCGGCCCGCGGCCATCACATGGACATAGTCCGGAGTGATCGCGTCCAGTAGGCGCTGGTAGTGGGTGATCAGCAGGGTCGCGTTGTCGGGACTCGCGAGCTGATTGACGCCACCGGCCACGATCCGCAGGGCGTCGATGTCCAGGCCGGAATCGGTCTCATCGAGGATCGCCACCATGGGATCCAGCAGAGCCATCTGCAGAATCTCGTTGCGCTTTTTCTCGCCGCCGCTGAAGCCCTCGTTGACGGAGCGATCCAGGAAGGCGGGATCCATCTGCACCACCTGGAGACGCTCGCGAACGAGGTCCTCAAAGGCAAAGGTGTCAAGCTCCTCGTCGCCCTTCTCGGCGCGGCGGGCATTGGTGGCCACCCGCAGGAACTCCAGATTGCTCACCCCTGGGATTTCAACCGGGTACTGGAAACCCAGGAAGACCCCTGTGCGCGCCCGTTGCTCGGGATCCAGCTCCAGCAGGTTCTCGCCGCGATAGGTGACGCTGCCGCCGGTGACGGTGTAAGCGGGATGCCCCGCCAGCACCTTGGAGAGGGTGCTCTTGCCGCTGCCGTTGCGGCCCATCACCGCATGAATTTCACCGGCACGAATCGTCAGGTTGACGCCCTTGAGGATCTCCTTGTCCTCGACGCGAGCGTGGAGATCCCGGATCTCAAGCAGCACTGGAGCGTCAGGGCGAATCACGGGGGAAGGAAGACGAAGGGAAACAGAGAAAGGAATGGGAGCGGCCAAACCAGAGCCGCCCTCAGCGGTGGGGACTAGCCGACCGAGCCCTCAAGCTTCAGGGCCAGGAGCTTGTCCGCCTCAGCGGCGAACTCCATGGGCAGCTGGTTGAAGACATCGCGGCAGAAACCGCTGACCATCATTGAGACCGCCTCCTCAAAACCGATGCCTCGGCTTTGGAGATAGAAGAGTTGGTCCTCGGAGATGCGGCAGGTGCTGGCCTCATGCTCAACCGCGGCCTGGGGCTGCTGGGAGCGGATGTAGGGATAGGTGTTGGCGGCGGCCTGATCGCCGATCAGCATCGAGTCGCACTGGCTGTAGTTCTTGGCACCCGTGGCCTTCGGGCCGATCTGAACCAAGCCGCGGTAGCTGTTCGAGGAGCGGCCGGCACTGATGCCCTTGCTGACGATCGTCGAGCGGGTGCGCGGCCCCACGTGGATCATCTTGGTGCCGGTGTCGGCCTGCTGCATGTTGTTGGTCAGGGCCACCGAGTAGAACTCGCCAACCGAATCGGCACCCTGCAGCACGCAGCTGGGGTACTTCCAGGTGATGGAGGAGCCGGTTTCCACCTGGGTCCAGCTGATCTTGCTGCGCTCACCACGGCACTGACCACGCTTGGTCACGAAGTTGTAGATGCCACCAACCCCGTTCTCATCGCCGGCGTACCAGTTCTGAACAGTCGAGTACTTGATCGAGGCGTCATCGAGAACCACCAGTTCCACCACCGCGGCATGCAGTTGGTTGGTGTCAAACATCGGGGCCGTACAGCCCTCGAGGTAACTGACCGACGCGCCCTCTTCGGCCACGATCAGGGTGCGCTCGAACTGGCCGGTGTCCCCGGAGTTGATCCGGAAGTAGGTGGAGAGCTCCATCGGGCACT
>JAAZUZ010000160.1 GCA_018623875.1 Synechococcus sp. HW_metabat.21 | reverse complement strand
GCTCAAGCTACGAACGAGCCCAGCACTCTTGGGATTCCCGCAACAAAGCGATGGAGGCCCAGCCAGCACCCGTCGCTAACGCCGCGTCCAGCGCCACAGCCCCCAAACCACGAGAACCAGGAGCATCCAGGGCAGCAGGGTTCGCAGCAACAACGCCGCCAGCACCAAGGCAACGGCCGACACCGCCACCCGCTTGGTCAGGGCCTTGGCCTCGTCGGTCATGAAGCGCCAGCGCGGCAGAAGAGGCATTGCTCCCACGGCTATGGAGCCCCACTTCTAGCGAGCCGCCATGAAGAAGGGCGACCTAATGGCCGCCCTTGGCACCCGAGCGCCCGGACAAGGGCGATCTGTTGGTGTCTGAGGCTGTTCTAGGCACCAGCCAAGGACGCCGCCATGAGTAGAACAACTCGATGATTGCGATGGTCCTGGCCATAAAAAAGACGCTGCCCCCGCAGCGCCTTGATGCCCCATCCCCATCGGAGATGGACACACCTTATGGAGACAACTTGAGGCTTGCTATCGGTAGAAACACCGATCCATCACAGGCAGAGTTTCTTCCAACTGTTGAAAGCAAACCAGAGCTTTTGAGCCCCATTGAGTGGAACCGCGTTACTTGAGGTTGACCCCGCTGCTCAGGCGATGCGGATCCAACGCAAAGGGCACTTCCTGCTTCTGCTCTGGCAAGACAAGCAGGACGGGTGGATCAACACGGTGTTGATTGATCTTCTGCATCCCCTGCGCAGCAAAAAGATGGTCTTGGGCTAACAGCCTCCAAGATGGGAGCAGAGAGCTCCGCCCCATGGTGTCCCTGCGTCAGCGGCTGTCCGCCCCCCTGTGTGCTGCTGCGGTCCTCGGCGCGGCACCAGGTCTGACGGCCGATCTCTACGTTCCCTTCCCCAGTGAGGAGAGCCTGAAGGAGCTGCAGCTGATCACCATCGCCTGCGCCCGTGACAACACCGCCGAGAGCTGCGCGAAGTCCCGGGAGCTGGCCGATCCACTGATGGATCATCCCCGTCTTCCAGCCAGCTGCAAAGACCTGATTTGGAGCATCGTCCAGGACGCGAAGCCTGCCGATACCAATAGCTATCAGCGCCGTGAAGCCCTCAGCGATCCGGCACAACGCCTACTGCTGGTCTGCCGCAGCATGGAGCTGGCCAAACCGCAAGCCCCACAGCCCCAAGCCCCGAACAACACCAAGAAGGCTGGCTTTGGCTTCGGCGGTAGCTAGACGCCTCGCGATACCTCTGGAATCGGGAACATCGGTCTAACTTGGTGCCCCCTCGGCTCTCACCGATGACCAGCGGCGTGCGGCAGATCGCTCTCGAGACCCCCTTTACCGATCAAAAACCGGGGACCTCGGGTCTACGCAAGAGCAGCCGTCACTTCGCCACGCCCCACTACCTCGAGAGCTTCATTGAGGCGATCCTGCGCACGGTTCCCGGCGTGCAAGGCGGAACCCTCGTCGTCGGTGGTGATGGCCGCTTCGGCAACCGTGAAGCCATCGGCGTGATCACCCGCATGGCGGCCGCCCACGGCGTGGGCCGCATCATCACGACCAGCGGCGGCATCCTCTCCACCCCGGCCGCCTCCAACCTGATCCGCCAGCACCAGGCCACCGCCGGGATCATCCTCTCGGCCAGCCATAACCCCGGCGGCCCCGACGGTGATTTCGGGGTCAAGGTCAATGGCGCCAACGGCGGTCCCGCCCCGGAATCCCTGACGGACGCGATCTACAGCTGCACCCAGACCCTGGACGGCTACAGCATCCTCGAGTCCGCGCCGGTCGACCTCGATGCCATCGGCGAACAGAGCGTGGGCGACCTCAACCTCCAGGTGATTGATGGGGTCGATGACTACATCGCCCTGATGCAGAAGCTGTTCGACTTCGATCAGATCAAAGCGCTGATCCAAGACGACTTCCCGATCGCCTTCGACGCGATGCATGCCGTCACGGGCCCCTATGCCACCCGGCTGCTGGAAGGCCTACTTGGGGCACCGGCGGGAACCGTCCGCAACGGCAAGCCCCTGGAGGATTTCGGTGGTGGGCACCCCGACCCGAACCTCACCTATGCCCACGATCTGGCCGAGCTGCTCATGGACAGCGACGCCTATCGCTTCGGCGCCGCCTGCGATGGCGATGGCGACCGGAACATGATCCTGGGCAACCGCTGTTTCGTGAACCCAAGCGACAGCCTGGCGGTGCTGACGGCCAACGCCACCCTCGCTCCGGGTTATGCCCAGGGGCTCTCAGGCGTGGCCCGTTCGATGCCCACCAGCGCCGCAGTCGACGTCGTGGCCAAAGAGCTCGGCATCGAGTGCTTTGAAACCCCCACCGGCTGGAAGTTCTTCGGCAACCTGCTCGACGCGGGGCGCATCACCCTCTGCGGCGAGGAGAGCTTCGGCACCGGCAGCAACCACATCCGCGAGAAAGACGGGCTCTGGGCCGTCCTCTTCTGGCTGCAAATCCTGGCGCGCAAGCGCTGCTCGGTGGCCGAGATCATGGCCGACCACTGGAAGCGCTTCGGACGCCACTACTACTCGCGCCACGACTACGAAGCGATCGCCAGCGAGAAGGCCCATGGCCTCTACGACCGCCTCAAGGGCATGCTTCCTTCGCTGGTGGGCCAGGACTTCGCCGGTCGCCGCATCAGCACGGCCGATGACTTCAGCTACAGCGACCCCGTCGATGGCTCCTTGACCAGCGGCCAGGGCCTGCGGATCCTGCTCGATGACGGCAGCCGCGTCGTCTTCCGCCTCTCCGGCACCGGCACCCAAGGGGCAACCCTGCGGCTCTATCTCGAGAGCTATGTGCCAAGCAGCGGCGATCTCGGCCAAGACCCCCAGGCCGCCCTCGCGGACTTGATCGCAGCGGCAGATGCCCTCGCGGAAATCAAGACCCGCACGGGCATGGATCGCCCCACCGTGATCACCTGATCGGCGTTAGCCCCGAGCCGGAGGAGTGCCAAACCAGCGCTCCTCCACGTTTTTGATGGCCACGTAGAACGGCGGGACAACGCCGAGGGAAAGCACGGTCGCGACCAAGAGGCCGCCAAAGATGACCGTTCCAAGGGACTGCTGGCTGTTGGCGCCCGCCGTGGTCGCCACCACCAACGGGAAGAAGCCCGCCAGTGAAGCGATGGCTGTCATCAGGATCGGCCGCATCCGCGACTCAGCCGCAGCGATCGCCGCCTCGCCGTAGGACAGGCCTGATTCGAGGTGCTGCTCAGCCACCTCGACAATCAGGATCCCGTTTTTGGCCGCCAAACCAATCAAGGTCACCAAGCCCACTTGGGCATAAATGTTGAGATCAATCGAGCGCAGCGAGAGGAAGGCCAAAGCACCCAACATCGCCAAGGGGACGGTCATCAAGATGATCACCGGGGTGACATAGCTCTCGTACTGCGCCGACAGCACGAGATAGACAAACAACACCCCGAGGCCAAAGACCAACACGCTGGCACTGCCGGCCGAGAGCTGGAGTGCCGCGATCCCCGTGAAGGCATAGCCGATGTTGTTGAAATCCATAGCCTTGAATTGCTGTTGGATCGCACGCAAGGCCTGCCCCGAACTCTTGCCCAAAGCTTGAACACCCTGAATCAAGACCGTTCGGTAGAGGTTGTAGTGGCTGATGACCGGCGGCGCGCTGGAGAGCTCAGCGGACGCGAACTCCGAAACCTGGACCAACTTGTTGTCGCGGTTGCGGACGTAGTAGCTCAGGATGTTCTCCAGCCCTTGGCGACCAGCCGGCTCGGCCTGGACATAGATGTTGCGCACCTGACCGCTCTCGTAGGTCAGACCTGAGTAATTACCGCCGGCTAAAACCGCAATCGTTTGCATGGCCTGCTGAAAGTCAACGTTCAACGCGCCAAGAATCGATCGATCGATCTTCAAACCAAAGGCAGGGGCACTCGGAACGAACTGGGTATAGAGGTTGGCGAAAGCACCACTGGCCTGCCCCTGACTCACCAGCTGTTCCGCCAGCTGATCCAACTGGGTGAAGGTGTACGCGCCATTACTGAGGTCGTTGAACTGGAAATAAACCCCCCCTTGGGCCGAGAAACCGGGAATGGCCGGAGGCTGGGAGGCGGCCGCTAAGCCAGTGCTGAACCGCGACAACTTGGCGTTCAGCCGATCAACGATGGCGGGGGCTTTGTTGTCGGAGCCCGAGCGCTCATCCAAGGGCTTCAGACCAAAAAAGAAGAG
>JAAZUZ010000159.1 GCA_018623875.1 Synechococcus sp. HW_metabat.21 | reverse complement strand
CGGTCGATGGCGGGGTGCTGCTGACGAATCCCGTAGCCCTTGTAGTAAGCGAGGGAGGCATTCATCCGCTCGAGGTAGGGGATGAAGATCACATCGGCGCTGCTGAAGCGCTCCAGGAAGAACGGGCCGGGTCTCGCCTCCAGGGCTTCCTCCACCAAGCCGGCGATCCGGGCGAAGTGCTGCTCCGCGGGAGCGCTGTGGGGACCCTCGCCATCGCAGTAGCAAAGCCACTGACACCAGGCGCGAAAGAGACGGCGCTCGAGCTGCCGCAAGGGGAACACGTCGGGATCACTCAGCCCGGCCTCGAGGGGCCCGAAAGCCTCTTCGAGGGCCTGCAGGATCACATCGCTCTCGGTATAGAGCCGGCCATCGAGCTCCAGGGCGGGGAGCATCCCGGAGGGCACAACCTGCTTGTACCAGCGCTCCTTCTCGCCGTAACAGAACATCGTGACCTTGCGGATCCGATAGGGGATCCGCTTCTCCTCGAGCCAAAGCCAGACCTTCTGGCAGTAGGGGCACCAGGCGTGGTGATCGCGGTAGAGGGTGACGCGCACCTCGGACTCCGGCCGACCAAACAACCGCAGTCGCGCCTGGGCATTGGTGGGCCCCTCCTGGCGCAGCTGCAGCAGTTGCTCGTCGCTCTGCAGGGGCAGGAGTTCAGCGAGGTCGTCCCAGCTCAGTGCTTGCGGGCCCGGGGAGCTGAACATCAACGGGAGGGCGGAGCGGTTCTCTGTTTTAGGGAATCCAGGCGGCAGCTCGGGCCCCTCTAGGCAACACTTGGATCAGGCAAGGGCGATGGCATGAGCGACCACTTCGATCTGATCGTGATCGGGGCCGGATCTGGCGGACTGGCCGCCGCCAAGCGCGCCGCGTCCTACGGCGCCCGGGTGGCCATCGTCGAAGGGGACCGGGTGGGCGGCACCTGCGTGATCCGCGGTTGTGTCCCCAAAAAACTGATGGTCTACGGCTCGGCTGTCCGCCATCAATTGAGCGATGCCGCGAGCTACGGCTGGAGCGTCAGTGGGATCAGCCACGACAGCAGCGTGCTGCTCAGCAAGGTGCGCGCGGAGGTGGATCGCCTCAACCAACTGCACATCGGCTTCCTCGAGAAGGCGGGGGTGGAGTTGGTGCGGGGCTGGGGGCGTTTGGCCGATGACCGCACGGTCAGCGTGCAGGACAGCACTGGCAGTGAAACGCGGCGGCTGACGGCGGAGCGCATCTTGATCGCCGTCGGCGGCCGCCCCCATCGCCCCGAGATTCCAGGGGCCGAGCTGGGCTGGGTCAGTGATGACCTGTTTGAGCTGCCGCAGTTCCCCAAGGAGGTCGTCGTCGTCGGTGCCGGCTTCATCGCCTGTGAGTTCGCCTGCATCCTCAATGGCCTGGGCGTGAAGGTCACCCAACTGGTGCGAGGCGATCACCTGCTGCGGGGCTTCGATCGGGAATGCGGGCTGGCGGTGCAGGAGGCGATGGAGGCCGAAGGCATCACGGTCCGCCTGGCCCACAGCCCCGCCGCCATCGAAGGTGAACCGGGGGCACTCACGGTGGTCACCCAAAGCGGCGAGCGCATCGCCTGCAACGGGGTGCTGCTGGCCACCGGCCGCCGCCCCTTCCTGGCGGGACTGAACCTCGAAGCCGCTGGCGTCGCGGTGGAAGGCCACCGCATTCCAGTCGATGCCGATCAGCGCACCAACGTGCCCCACATCTACGCCGTGGGAGACGTCACGGATCGGATCAACCTGACCCCGGTTGCCATTGACGAGGGCCGGGCCCTCGCGGACACGATCTGGGGCAACAAACCGCGCCAGGTGGACCATGACCTCGTGGCCGCTGCGGTCTTCTCCCAGCCGGAGCTCTCCAGCGTGGGCCTCAGTGAAGAGGCCGCCATCGAACGCTTTGGCCCCGATGGCGTCAAGGTGCACCGGGCCCGCTTCCGGCCGATGAGCCAGGCCCTGCCGGCCCGCGATCCCAAGGTGCTGCTGAAGCTCGTGCTCGAGGCCGCCAGCGGCAAGGTGGTGGGTTGCCACATGGTTGGCGAGCACGCCGCCGAGATCATTCAGATGGCAGCGATCGCGATCGGCATGGGGGCCACCAAGGCCGATTTCGATCGCACGATGGCGCTGCATCCAACGATCTCCGAAGAGTTCGTCACCATGCCGAACTAAGACGATGCGCACACTCTTGATCAGCGGCGCCAGCCGCGGCATCGGCCGGGCCATGGCGGAGCGGCTCTTGAGCGATGGGCATCGCTTGAGCCTGGGCCTGCGCAACCCAGACGACCTCAAGGGCAGTCCCCTCGACCCGGAGCGCGCCGGGGCCGATCGCGTCCTGCTCCATCCCTATGACGCGGCGGTGCCCAGCGATGCAGGCGCCTGGGTGCAGGCGACGCTCGAGCACTTCGGTCACTTCGACAGCGTGATCCACTGCGCAGGGATCTTCTCGCGGGTGCCGGTTGTCTTTGAAAACGGCCAAGAGGAGGAGATCCAGCGCCTCTTCGACGTCAATGTGATGGGGCCCTGGTGGCTGACCCGTGCCGCCTGGCCGCAGCTGGTCAACCATGGCTCCGGCCGCATCGTCGTGCTGGTGTCGATGAGCGGCAAACGCACCAAGGGTCGTCTGGCGGCCTACAGCACCAGCAAGTTCGCCTTGATGGGGCTCTGCCAGACCATGCGCAATGAGGGTTGGGAGAGCGGCATCCGGGTCACGGCGATCTGCCCCAGTTGGGTCAACACCGACATGGCCGCCGCCGTGAAGGCCCTGCCACCGGAGCAGATGACCCAAAGCGAAGACCTCGCCGCCCTCACCAGCCAGCTACTCGAGCAACCCAATAGCTGCGTGCCCTTTGAGCTGGCGGTGAACTGCAACCTCGAGGCTTAGCGCTCGAAGCTGTACTCGCGGGTCAGCTTGAAGACCGTGCCGCTGAGCAGCAGCAGGGCGATCAGGTTGGGCAGAGCCATCAGGCCATTGAGGGTGTCGGCCAAAGCCCAAACCACACCGCGGTCGCCGGCGACGGAACCAATCACCACGACCGCCACCCATACAAAACGGAAGGGTTTGATCGCCCGCTCACCAAACAGGAATTCGGTGCAGCGCTCGCCATAGAAGCTCCAACCCAACACCGTGGTGAAGGCAAAAACAACAAGGCCAGCCGTGACGACCCAACCGGAGCCGCTCAGGCCGGTGTTGAAGGCCAGGATCGAGAGATTGGAGCCCGATTCGCCACTCCCGTAAACGCCGGTGGTGATGATCACCAGGGCCGTCATCGTGCAGATGATCAGGGTGTCGATCACCGTGCCGAGCATCGCCACCGTGCCCTGACGCACCGGGTCATTGGTGCGGGCTGCCGCATGGGCGATCGGAGCGCTGCCCAGGCCGGCTTCATTGGAGAAGATGCCGCGCTTAAAGCCCATCAGCACCACCTGACCGAAGGCACCACCGGCGGCCGCCTGGCCGTTGAAGGCATTGGCAAGGATCGTGCCAAATGCAGCAGGCACATCACCGACGTTGAGGCCGAGCACCACCAGGCAGGCCAGGAGATAAAGGATGGACATCGCCGGCACCAGGGCGGACGCCGCCTGGGAAATCCGGTTGATGCCGCCAATGATCACGGCAAAAACCAGACCACCCAGGACCAAGCCGGTGGCCACCCGGGGGATTCCCGCCGCAGCCAAGGCGCTGGAGACCTCAAAGCACTGGACGCCATTGCCGATGCCGAAGCCCGCCAACATGCCGAAGAGGGCGAAGAGCACGGCCAGCCACTGCCAGTTGGGGCCCAGGCCATTGCGGATGTAGTACATCGGGCCGCCAACGTGGTTGCCCAGGCCGTCGACTTCCCGGTAGCGAACGGCGAGGACCGCCTCGGCGTATTTGGTGGCAATGCCGAAGACGGCGATCACCCACATCCAAAAAACAGCACCGGGACCGCCGATGGCGATCGCTCCAGCGACCCCGGCGATGTTGCCGGTACCGATCGTCGCGGAGAGCGACGTCATCAAGGCCCCGAAGGCACTGATGTCTCCGGCATCCCCAGCATCGGCCGGTTTAGCGAGCATCCGCACGCCATAGCCGATGCGCTGCAGGGGCATCAAACGCAGCCCCAGCATCAGCACGATGCCGGTGACTGCGATCAGCGCGACCATCGGCCAGCCCCAGACGACCCCGTTAATCGGGGCGTTGATGGCCTTGATGAGCTCTTCCATTCATCACCAGAAGATCTGGCGATGGTGGCACGATTCAGGCGGGGCT
>JAAZUZ010000158.1 GCA_018623875.1 Synechococcus sp. HW_metabat.21 | reverse complement strand
ACCTGGGGCAGTGACCCCCGTTCGACTTGGATGGCCAATACGACGCCATCGCGGTAGGCGTCATGGCGCGGAAAGCGATCGGGCTCCGGGGTCCCGCTGTACCAGCCTTTGGCATGGACCTGCTTGAGGCCATGCCAATCGCCCAGGGCGACGTAGTCCAGCTGACCCAGAAGTCCGTCGTCCAGGCGCAGTTGGTTCTGGCTGCTGGGGAGGTTGCCTCCATCGGCGTCCAGGTCCTCGGAGCCGAAGCCATGGATGGAGCCGTGGGCCAGGAGGATTCGCGGTCGGTCGCTGGGGAGGGCTTCCCAATCGATGCTGCGCACCCAAGCGGTGGGGTCCTGGCTGTCCGTTCGGCGCAGCAGGGGGCAGGGCAGCACAATCGCCTGCTCCAGCACAAGCGGTTCGCGGGTCAGGAGCACCTGCAGGTTGGGTGCCCGCCGCTGGCACTCGTCCTGGAAAAAGCGTTGGTGCCAGACGCTTCCGGGGGCGCCGTGGTCATGGTTCCCGGGGATCACCAGCACCGGACAGCACAGTCGACCGAGGGCTTGGCAGACGGCGCTGATGTCGCTGCTGCTCGGGGTCGGTGAGTCGAAGAGATCCCCCGCGACAAGAAGAAAGGCGGCCTGCTGATCCCGGGCGCACTGGCCGATGCGATCGATGGCCTCAATGCGCACCTGCCGCAACTTGGCCCGTTTGTCAGGGTCCTCGACCCGGGCGTAGGGCTTGCCGATCTGCCAGTCGGCACTGTGCAGAAAGGACAGCATGCAAGCGCGTGGTGATCGGGCTATTTCAGCGCGGCAGCCGAGGTGCTGGGCCGGTCAGACTGACGCTTGGTGCTCTGCGCCCCCCTTCTGCCGAATCCCATGACGGTCCCTGCCTTGCGTCGGTTGCTGCTGGCCGTGGTGTTGTTGCTGGGCTTGAGCCTGCCGCAGCCGGCCTGGGCCGATGGCGCCCAACTGTTTGAGCTGCACTGCGCGGGCTGCCATCTCAATGGCGGCAACATCATTCGCCGCGGCAAAACCCTGAAACTGGCGGCTCTGGAACGTCAGGGTGTCGCCTCCAAGGAGGCCATTGCTGCGATCGCGGCCCAGGGCCAGGGCCAGATGAGCGGCTACGCGGAGGCCCTGGGGGACGATGGCATCCAGCAGGTGGCCGAGTGGGTTTGGCAGCAGAGCCAGGCCGGTTGGCCGAAGGCTTGATTTAAAAAGCCTGGATCCAGGGGTGGACTTCCAGGGCCGTCCAGATCCCCTGGCGCCAGTAGACGTCGTTGTGGAGCAGCTCTTCCACCTGCTGCTTGGACTCAGCCTCGTAGATCCCGAAGACGTGGCTACTGGTTTCGGTGGGCCCCAGGGTGATCAGCACCCCGTCGTCCTTTTGCTGTTGCAGGCCGGCGAGGTGCTCGTCGCGGTAAGGGGTGCGCTTCTCGAGCGCGTTCTCGCAGTAGGTCCCCCAGAGAACAAAGCGCACGGATCAGCTGGCGTGTCCGAGCAAGTTACAGCCAGCCACCGGCAAAGATCGGCTGGCGGATTTTGGCTGGAAGCAGCACGGGCATGTTGCTCGGCTCAGCGCCGGCCTTGTCGCTCCAGCGCACCTTGCAGCGGAAGGTCCCGTTCTTGGCCTTGAGGACGTATTGCTGCGGGACAGCCTGCTCAGGCATCAGGTATTGGGCCTGGTTGCAGGCGTCCACCTCGGAGATGTTGGAGGTGTACTCACTCCAGCCGGCCTGGGCGGCGGTGGGGGCGAGCAGCAAGGCAGCGCCGAGGAGGATACGGGTGCGCAGTGCCATCGGCCTTCGTCCCCAGCGGGATTGAACTGGGGGGATTCTGCCTAGTGATCGAGGGCTTGGCGCAGTTGGCCGCAGAAGCGACCGGCCGCCGCAGCGATATCCCCCTGTTGGCTGTGGCTTTCGGCCATCACTTTGACCAGGGCGCTGCCGACGATGGCGCCATCGGCGCCCCAATCGCGGACCTGGCGAGCCTGTTCGGGGCCGGAGATGCCAAAGCCAACGGCCACCGGGGTTGACCCCATCCCTTTGAGCTGCTGGACCAGCGTGGCCACGCGGTTTTCCAGGGTGGTGCGGACGCCGGTCACGCCAGTGACGCTGACCAGATAGGTGAAGCCGCGGCTGGCCTGGGCGATCCGGCCCATGCGATCGCTGGGTGTGGTGGGGGCCACCAGCAGCACCAGATCCAGACCTGCTGCTTCGGCGATGGCCGAGAGTTTTTCTGCTTCCTCGAGGGGCAGGTCGGGCACCACAAGACCGGCGGCACCGGCGGCGGCGGCATCCCGGCAGAAGTTCTCCATGCCGCGGTTTAACAGCGGGTTGCTGTAGGTGAAGAGGATCACCGGAATCGAGAGCTCGCCCTTCAGGCTTTGGAGCATCTCGAGGACCCTCCCTGGGGTGGTCCCGGAGCCGAGCGCCCGGCTGGCCGCGGCCTGGATGACGGGACCGTCAGCGAGGGGATCGCTGTAGGGAATCCCCAGCTCGATCATGTCCGCACCGGCGGCCTCCAGGGCGAGGAGGGTCGAGCGGGTGTGGGTCAGATCGGGGTCGCCGGCCATCAGGAATGGCATTAAGGCGCAGCGCCCTTCCGACTGAAGCTTTTGAAACCGCTGCTGGATCGGAGTGCTGGTGGTCACGGCAGCGTGGGATCTGCAGCTGAGCCTATGGCCTCAGCCCTCGCCGTCTTGGCCGAGCTCCTGCATGAGCTTCGCTTGCTCTTCGGGGCTGAGGGCGTCAAACCGCTTGAGCAGCTCTTCGTCCGTGGCCGCGTCGTAACCCGAGCGGTAGCGGCGGCGCTGCTCCATGTAGGTCATGTTCCCGGTCACGACCCGGAACAAATAGGAGCCCGTCCAGACCAGGACGATGACCACCAGGACTGCTTGGGCCGCGATGCCCGCACTGAATCCTTCAAAACCGGCTGCCTGGAAGGCCCAGTAGCCGATACCCCCGATGCCAAAGATGGCCAGGCCGGCCAGAAGGGCCTTGCCCCGCGTGATCCCCGAACCCATTACTGGTTGCCCTGGCCCTGCAGACGCAGATTCACGAAGGGGGCGAAGACGATCAGCCCAGGGAAGAAGAGGAAGACCAGCCCGTAGACCGCGGTGCGCTCGATCTTGCCCATGACGGTCCAGCGCTTGGTCATCCAAGCCATTAGGGCCAGGGGCACTGCCACCAGGTAGGCACCAGCGAGGGCCCCATAGGCGGCCAGCACCAGCAGGGTCTCATTGGTAAGGGAGCTGAGGAACCCGGGCAGTGGCACGGCCATGGTGCGACGTCGCAGCAAATCTAAGATGGACTGCGCCGGGACCATGGCGGAATTGGTAGACGCAGCGGACTTAAAATCCGCAGACGGCAACGTTGTGAGGGTTCAAGTCCCTCTGGTCCCATGCGTTGCACCCTGACTGAATGACAGTGGGGTCGAAGACGGCGGCCTCCGCTTCATGACAGATCGGCTGACAGCTTGAAAAGCCGTAGCCAGGCTGATCAGTGTTGAGCTCTGGCTGTTGTTGATGCTTGAGCTGCTTCCGCCGCTCAATGATCACAATCTCCCTTGGATGGACACGATTCATCCAATCGTGGTCCACTTCGTGATCGCGATGGCCCTGATCAGCTTTGTGTTTGATCTGATCGGGGTTGTTGGGCGCAAGCCGGCTCTCTTTGAAGCCAGTTTCTGGAATTTGTTATTCGCGACGGGGGCGATCTTCGTGGCGATCATTTTTGGCCAGGTGGAGGCCGGTTTGGCCGCTCCCTATGGCGCCGCGCGAAACATCCTCGATATCCACACCACGATCGGCTGGTCCCTGGCTGGTGTTTTGTCGCTCTTGACCGGTTGGCGTTACGTGCTACGCAGCCGGGACCCCGAGGCCTTGCCCCTGGCTTTTCTTGGGGCGGGAGCGCTGGTGAGCGCCTTGATCGTTGTGCAGGTGGTGCTCGGCGACCAATTGATTTGGACCTACGGCCTGCACACCGTGAAGGTCGTGGCTGCGACGCGTGAGGGGCTGATCTGATGCTCCCGCAGCTACTGGCTTTGGCCTATAGCCCAGAGGTCGCTCCCATTGATCAAATCGCTGGGGAGTTGGGGGCGAATGGTTTGCCCTATGCCCTGCCGATTCATCCGAATTTGGTGCATCTCACCATCGGCCTCTTTGTGATCGCCATTGCCTTTGATGTGGTGGGCGCCCTCTATCCGCTTGAGAAACGGGTCTTTCGCTTTTTGGCCCTGCCGATTACCCGCGGTGGTTT
>JAAZUZ010000157.1 GCA_018623875.1 Synechococcus sp. HW_metabat.21 | reverse complement strand
CGGCGATGGCAACAGCGAGACCAGCTATCCGATCCTGCCCGCCGATGCCGCTGAGGCCTTCCGCCAGGACGCCCGCTCAACCCTGACGGCGGCCATCCGCGAGCTGTTCCCGTCCCTGAAGGACAGCGACAAGGAGCCCCCGGCTGCCGACTGGCAGCCCTGAACGGGCGCCACGCTCCAAACAGCAAAAAGCCCCCGGCGCCGAGCGCCGGGGGCTTTTTGCTGTCTGGACGAGGAGAGCCGCTCAGGGCTGCCAGTCGGCAGCTGGGGGCTCCTTGTCGCTGTCCTTGAGGGACGGGAACAGTTCGCGGATGGCCGCCGTCAGGGTTGAGCGGGCGTCCTGGCGGAAGGCCTCTGCGGCATCGGCGGGCAGGACCGGATAGCTGGTCTCGCTGTTGCCATCGCCGCGCAGCGGTTTCCAGCTGGTCTTCTCGTTGCGCTTGAGCTCTTCGAGGACATCCACGAAGCCGAACTGGGCGACGCGGCCCGCGGCGGCTGCCTTGGTGGCGAGCTGCTCGCGAACGGCGATCAGTTCCTTGGCCTTCAGGGTGTCGGGCAGGCCCAAGACCGGCTGGTAGTAATCGATGGCCCGCAGCTCTTCCTGCAGCAGGATTGGCCAGGCGGCCACTTCGCTCTCACCCAAGCCAGCAGCGCTATCGCTTGTGGCCATGGCATCGCGGTAGAAGGCGAGCCAGCGGTAGTAGGACTTGTCCTGAAGCTTCTTCTTCTCGGCTTTGCCGGTGACGATCTTCGGCAGGGCTGATTCGGCCTTGCGCAAGAAGATGCGGTCCTCGCGCTCGAGGTTGATGGCGCCCCAGCGGTGGCGGTATTCCCAGAGCTCTTCGTATTTACGGCAGTCTTCGGGGCTCCAGCCCAGTTCCTTCAGTTCGCCGGACCGGTGGTTCTCGCTCGTCTGCACGCTTTGACGCTTGGCTTTGGGGCACCCTAGGCCGATAGGGTCAAGGCAGGCAGGCCTTCCCATGACAGACCCCTCGCAGCAACTGGATCTTCAGGCGGTCGACGGTGGTCCGATCGGGGTCATGATCTGCGGCCACGGCAGCCGTAACAAACAGGCCGTCACCGAATTTGCCCAATTGGCCGAGGGGCTGCGTCGCCAGCTGCCAGACGTTCCGGTCGAATACGGCTATCTGGAATTTGCCCGCCCGATCCTGCGCGATGGGCTCGACAGCCTGCGGGCGCAAGGGGTCAAGCGTGTCCTGGCGGTGCCCGGAATGCTCTTTGCCGCGGGCCACGCCAAGAACGACATCCCCTCTGTTCTCAATAGCTACGCGGCTGAGACCGGGCTGCGCATTGATTACGGCCGGGAGCTGGGGGTGGATCTCAAGATGATCCAAGCCGCCGGCGCCCGGATCCGCGAAGCCCTTGATGGGGCCAACGCCCAGGCCGAGGTGCCCCTGGCGGAGACCCTGCTGGTGGTGGTCGGCCGCGGCTCCTCGGACCCCGATGCCAACTCCAACGTCTCCAAGGTGACGCGGATGCTGGTGGAGGGCTTTGGCTTTGGCTGGGGCGAGACCGTCTACTCGGGGGTCACCTTCCCCCTGGTGGAGCCCGGCCTGCGCCACGTGGTGCGCCTGGGCTTTAAGCGGGTCATCGTCTTCCCCTATTTCCTCTTCTCTGGGGTCCTGGTGAGTCGCATCCGCCAGCACACCCAGTTGGTGGCGGCCGACCACCCCGAGGTGGAGTTCGTCGATGCCTCCTATTTAGGGGACCACTCCTTGGTGATCGACACCTTTAAGGAGCGGGTCGAGGAGGTCGTGCGCGGCGAGACCCAGATGAACTGCTCGCTCTGCAAGTACCGCGCCCAGGTGCTCGGCTTTGAGACCGAGGTGGGTGCCCCGCAGCAGAGCCATCACCACCACGTCGAGGGGCTGATCGAGGGCTGCACCCTCTGTGAGCTCGAGTGCACCGGGGCCTGCCAACCCGACGGCATCCCCATCCCCCTGGGGCATCACCACCATCACGACCACGACCATCCCCACGATCACAGCCATGACCACGGGCACGATCACGGGCACACCCACACCCCCTATCCCCACGCGGAGCACCCCCTGGGCCCGAAGACCCTTTACAAGCCGCGTCGGAAATCGGAAGAAAACCCCTCGGATTAAGCCCGCTCAGCCGTCTCGAATCCAAGCGCGTCCCACGAGACTGGCCCGCATAAGCCCTGCTTATCGGTTTTGACTTTCCCCAGGGATCTGCCCTTTTCCCCAGGAAAAAAATGTGTTTTCCACAGCTTGCATGACCTGCTTGCTTGCGGTAGGCCCAATCCTGGGGAATGCGTGGTTTCGTTCACTGTGCGCTTGACAGCTCGTTGGGCCTGATTAGCCGACGGGTTGAGCGGTCTGAGAATCAGCGCGAGACTCTTTGCTGCGACTGAAGTCTCAGCGTGTCTCGGACGTCGTTGTCGGCTTTGCAACACGCTTTGACGGGGGCTGTCGCCGTGTGGATTGATGGACCACGTCGCAGGAGTGAATTGTTGGAGCGCAGCCGCTTGGATCACCAGGGTGTTGAAGGCCTGCAGGCCGTCGATGCGCACCACAAGCCCGAGCGAAAGGCGTCCGGTCACCCCTTGTTTGGTGATGACCTCGAGCGGGCTCACCTGAGCCGTTGCCTGAGGCAGCCCGAGACCGAGACCGAGCTCGAGCCGGAGTCAGAGCAGCCCCAGGGGGCCCCGCGGATCAGCCTGGAGGCCGAGGTGCCTGAAGCCCTCTTTGATGGCATGAAGGCCTTCTTGAGCAACCGCCCCGACTGGGACCAGTACCGGGTGATCACCTCGGCCCTGGCCGGCTTCCTCTTCCAGAACGGCTGCAGCGATCAGTCCGTCACCCAGCACTACCTGAACGGTCTCTTCGTCAGCGCTTCTGAGTCCTGAGCTCCGTCTCAGAGTTCCCCGCGCTTCAGCGCTGCTGCTGCGTGGTCACAGGCCCTCCAGGTGAGGGCCATTTCTGTGAGCGTTGGGCTCTGCCAGCCCGCACTGGGCCAGCAGCTGCCGTCGGTGACCAACAGGTTGGGGGTGCGCCAGAGCTGGTTCCAGGGGTTGAGCACGCCCTGGTCTTCCCGCTCGGCCATGGGGGCTCCCCCGAGCTCATGGATGTAGTAACCCGGAGGAGCCGCCCCCGGTGAGAGGGCCAGGCTTCCCTGCACGAGGGGCTCGATCAGGGGCATCACGAACAGATCCGAGAGCGGCTTGATCTGGCCCCCGGCGGAGCCGACGACCGCCTCCATGCGCTCGCCCATGTGGGCCACCATCGCCTTCTCATTGGCGCCCCAGCGGCAGTCGATGTGGGCGATGGGAAGGCCCCAGGCATCCCGGCGCTCCGGGTGAAGGCTGACCTGGTTGTGGCTCTGGTTGAGGACCTCGCCATGGCCGATCAGGAAGCCCACGGCGCTGCCGCGCTCGCGCATCAGCAGCTGGGGTGGGTCAAAGCGTTGAATGCCGCACCAGAGCCCGTAGCCCCGCTTGAACGAGCGGGACTCCAGGGTGTTTGGGATGAAGCAACTGCCCGCTCCCGAGAGTTCGCTGCGGCTCGGGGCTGGCTGATCGGGGATGGAGAAGAAGCAGCTGCGGGAGATGTGATCCATCAGACCCCGCCCGAGCTGGCCGCTGACATCCTCCAGGCCGCTCTCTTGCTGGGAGTGCAGGAGCAAGCGCAGGCTCTCGATGGTGCTGGCGCAGAGCACCACCAGCGGGGCTTTGGCCAAGAAGTGCTCGCCGCTGACGCGATCGATGGCCTCGACGCCTTCGGCGCGGCCGCTGGCGCGATCGATCAAGACATGGCTGACCACGCTGTTGCTGCGCAGCTCCACCCGTCCTGTGGCCAGGGCGATGGCCAGGGCGCCGCCCTGGGAGCAGGAGCGCGGCCAGGGGTGCTGGGGGCTGCGGTGCAGCTCAAAGCCGCGGGAGTGGATCAAGGGCAGCTCCAGGTCCCGCTGGATGGAGCGCCCCAGGTGCTCCTCTGCGGGTGTCAGGGGCATCGGCGCCTGAAACTCCCCATCGGGCAGTTGGGGCAGGCCGTCGCGCTGGCCTTTGACCGCTAGGAGGGTTTCGAGCTGGGCGTACCAGGGGGCGAGGTCGCTATGGCCGATCGGCCAATCCATCCCGTGGCCATCCCGGCTGGCCCCTTTGAACTCGTAGTCGGAGAGCCGCAGGGTGATGCCTCCCCAGGTGAGGCTTTTGCCCCCCACTTGTCTCCCCCGGGTCCAGAGGAAGGGGCGATCGCCGGGGGT
>JAAZUZ010000031.1 GCA_018623875.1 Synechococcus sp. HW_metabat.21 | reverse complement strand
CGTCACCGGCACCGCCGTGGGCCGCAGCAAGCAGGTCACCGGTGATGAAGCCGGAAGCTGCCGCAACGTCACCGGTGATGAGTACATCGGCAGCGAGCAGTTCGACGGCTTCTGCGGCGCGCGTCCCGCAGCGGAAGCCGCAAAGGTGGGCTTCAGCATCACCAACCGCAACCAGGTGGTCAGCGGCAGCCGCACCGGCCGCTCTGAAAAGGTGACCGGTGATGAGCCCGGCAGCTGCAAGGTGGTGACCGGCACCCCCTATGCCGGCCTCGAGCAAGCAGGCGACTTCTGCAACAGCTCTGCCGTTCGCGCTGTCCGTGAGCGCACCCCCGTCCGCAACTCCAACCGCATGACCGGCATCCAGCCCGGCATCGGTGGTGTGATGACCGGCGCCGAGCGTGGCGCCTGTGAATCCATCAGCGGCACCCCCTACGTCGGTGCGGATCAACAGGCCAGCGCCTGCGGTACCGCTCCCAGCCGCGATGCCGACTTTCCCCAGCCCCTAAACGGTGCGGCCTGGCAAGAGTTCAGCGTCCAGTCCCCAGCCCGCGCTGCTCAGGAAGAGCGCGAAAGCACCGGTCGCGTCACCGGAAGCACCTATGAGCAAGGCGGACGGATCACTGGCCCTTTCGACATGGCCAGCGGCAAAATCACCGGCACTGAACAGTTCCGCTTCGACCGTCGCTCCGGTCAGCGCCTGGCCCAAGCCCAGGAGCCTGTGGCCATGGCCGCCGATGATGCCCAAGCTTCCCGGGTGACCGGTGAAGGCTCCGGCACCAAGATCACCGGCGATGACTGGGATCGTGGCGACCGAGTGACCGGCACCGAGGGCCGCTCGGCCCGTCGCCGGAACCCCACCCGCGTGGGTCCCATGAGCGCCATGCCCGGCGTTCAACCCAAGCGGAACGACGAAGTCCCCGCTCCCAACAACAAGGTCACCGGCTCCAGCGGCAGCACCGATCAGGGCTCTCTGATCACGGTCTCCGGCGGCGCCCGGGGCTGAGGAGCACTTCGAGATGCCTCAGCGTTCCGCCAATAACGAGCGGCCGCTAGCACCAACGGCCCCCAGCCGCCGCCAGCGCGGTACTGGGGACCCGGTCTCGGCCAACCCAGCGGAATCCCCCGCTGAGCTCAACCCCAGCAGTGCCTTCAGCAAGGTTCTGCGTCAACGTGAATTGGCGAACGCCTCCCGCACCCCCAGTGGTGCAACACGCCCCAGTGGCCCTAGGGCCAAGAAACCCTCCAGTGCGGTAGTCAGCACCAAGCTGGGTAACGCGCGTCGCGTACGCCCTGTTGCAACCCAGGTCGTTCTGGACCGCAGTTCCACCGGGGGGCTCTCGGCCGGTTCCAGCCGTTCCGGTGGACTCCATCCACTCAGTAACGGCCAAGCCAACGCCGCCCTGCGGGCTTACGAGGAGCAGACGCTCGGCTCCTTTGATCGGATTGTGCCCGTCCTCAAGCGCCTTTCAGCGCTCCAGCACGAGAGCAATTTTGTTGAGCAAGCCCAACGCTTGGCCCTCGCTGAGCTGGGACATGAGCTGCCCCAGCCGATCCTCGAGACCGCCTGGACCGCGCAATTGGACATGCGCACCCTCTTTGCCTGGTGCGTCTTTGAGGCCTACGAGCAAGCCAGCCTCTCTTTCTTTAATGACGATCCTCTGGCGGCCCAATCCGGCAGCAGCGATGCCGAAGCCTTCAACGCCTTCCTGCTCGAATGCGGCTTCCATCTCTTGGATGTCACCCCTTGCGCAGATGGTCGCCTGGCCCATGCGATCGCCTACGCCCTGAGGCTGCCCTTCAGCTCAGTGCGACGCCGCTCCCATGCCGGTGCGATGTTCGACGTTGAGAACACCGTCGACCGCTGGGTCAAAACGGAGCACCGGCGCTATCGCGAAGGGCTTCCGAACCCAGCCCACGCCGACACCCGTTACCTCAAAACGGTCGTCTACCACTTCAGCTCGAAGGACCCCTGCCACGAGGGCTGCGCAGCCCATGGCAGTGATGACACCGCCGCTGCAGCCCAGGGGTTGCAACGTCTGCAGGACTTCCAACAAGCTGTCGAAAACAGCTTCTGCTGCGGAGCCTCCGTCGATCTGTTGCTGATCGGCATGGACACGGACACCGATGCCATTCGGGTTCACGTGCCAGGCGCCGACGGCAGCACCAACCTCGAGGGCTGGCTCGATGCCAGCGACGTCTATGAGGCCACCCGCGGCATGCGCGCGGACCAGGCCCGCGATGAGATCGAGAAGCAGGTCACCACGGCCGCAGCCGGTGCTCCCGATCAGGGCATGGTCAAGCTGATTAGCCGACTGATCGAGAACAACCTCTCTCAAATCGATTACGTCCGCCAGTACCACGGCGGCAGCTACAGCGATTTCGGCCACGCCGAGCGCTTCATTGGTGTGGGCATCGGCTTCAAGGAGATCCACCTCCGCAACCTGACCTACTTCGCCTACATGGACACCGTTGAAGAAGGTGCTCCCGACCTCGATGTCGGGGTCAAGATCTTCAAGGGCCTCAACGTCTCCCGCGGTCTCCCGATTCCGGTGGTGCTGCGTTTCGACTACCACGGCGCCGTTCCTGGTGCCCGCGAACGTGCGATCCAGCACTGCGAGCGTGTGAAGGCTGCCATCGAGGCCCGTTACAGCGAACTCTGCAGTCAGGGGCTTTTGCACACCCTGCTCACCGTGAGGGATCGCGATCGGCACATTCCGGCCGAGACCGTAAGTTCCTCAATCACGTTCAACACAGGAGGGGGGCACTGACATGTTGATCTGCAAAGTGGTGAAACCACTGGTTTCCACCAACCGCATCGCGGACTTCCAGCACAAGCACCTCCAGGTCGTCCTGGATGGCAGCACCCAGAAAGTGGCTGTCGACGCCGTTGGTGCCATCCCCGGCGATTGGGTGATTTGCGTCGGTAGCTCCGCAGCCCGTGAAGCGGCCGGCAGCAAGTCCTATCCGAGCGATTTGACGATCGTCGGGATCATCGATCACTGGGATCCCGACGCAGGCAAAGAGATGGCGGCGGGCAAGCCCCAAGGGGGAGCCAAGTAATGGAGATCATGCAGGTGATGGGATCGATGGTCTGCACCCAACGGGTGGAGGGCTTCGCCCACCAAAACCTGCGGATCTTGCGTAACTCCAAGGGCAAGTTGAACGTCGCCACCGATCCGGTTGGGGCCTCCCCCGGCAACTGGGTCTTCACCGCGAGTGGCTCCGCTGCTCGCCACGCCACCGGCAACGCCAGCCTGTTCACCGATCTCACGATCGGCGGCATCATCGACCACTGGTCGCCCGACGGCTAAGGAGCCACGCGTTCCTCCCAGCCAGCCTGGGTCCATTCCGTTTCCACCAGCGACCATCCAAAGGGCTTAGCCCATCACCGTCATGGCCACACCACGATCCCGAGCTACCAGCACCTCAGCGAGCGCCAAAGCCGGCGCAAAGCCTGCTGCCGCCAAAGCAGCTGCCGCTAAGCCTGCGGCCGGGACCACTCCGGTGACCGCGATCCCCGCGGCGGCCGCCAAGGCCAGCACCCCTGCTGCTCCTGCGGCCTCGTCTTCCCCCGTGACGGTGACCGCCAAGACGGTCGCCTCGACCCCCGCAAAAACCGCGGCCAGCTCCGGCGCCAAGGCGGCACCTGCCGCCCGTCGCAGCACCCGCGCTGCGGGCTCTCGCTCCTCTGCCTCCGGCTCGGGCTCCGGCGGCAACCGCTCCACCCCCTCTACTCGCACCTCCCCCATGGCTTCTTCCGTTCAAGGCATCGCTCTCGGCATGATCGAGACCCGCGGTCTGGTGCCCGCGATCGAAGCAGCTGATGCCATGACCAAGGCGGCTGAAGTGACCCTGATCGGTCGCGAGTTCGTCGGTGGTGGCTACGTCACCGTGCTGGTGCGTGGCGAGACCGGTGCGGTGAACGCCGCCGTTCGCGCTGGCGCCGACGCCTGCGAGCGCGTGGGTGACGGCCTGGTTGCAGCCCACATCATTGCCCGCCCCCACGCCGAAGTGGAGCCCGCCCTGGCTAGCACCAACAACCGCCGGGCCTGATGACCATGGACGCCGTCCATCCGCGCGTCCTGGGTTTTCTGGGGCGTGCCCTCAGCCTTGAGCTGACCGCTGTTCAGCAGTACATGACCCAGGCCTCCCTCGTGGGGCTCTGGGGCGATGAGGCATCCGCCGAACGGTTCCGCGAGGAAACCGTGGAAGAGATGCAGCATGCTGAGCGGATCGTCCAGCAGATGCTCTCCCTTGGCGTGGCACCGGCAGCCTCCCAACTGCAGCCGGTGACCCACGCCGCCGATCTGGTGGGACTGCTTGAGCAGAACGCCGAATTGGAGCAGCAACTCGTCAGCCACTACGACGAAGCCGTTCGCTTTTGTCGTCTGCTGAACGACCAGAACAACGGAGCCTTCTTCCAGTCCCTTCTGGACGACGAGCAGCACCACATGCAGGACCTGGAGACCTGGCTCAAGGAGCTTGGTGGTCGCCGTCCCCGTGGGTATGGCCGTTACGGCACCCGTCGCCGCGGAACCCTTCAGGACCGCGCGAGCTTCTGAGTCGCTTTGGTGCTTCTGGGTTCGTCAATCGGCACCAGAAGCGCCTAGATTCCGCCGCCGAAGCCGCTTTCGGCGGCCCAATTCTTTAACCGTTTGAGCGCCGCTCTACCCCTCCCCCTCCAACTGATCTGGCTGATCCCGATCTACGGGTTCAGTGGGATGCTCCTGTCGTTGCCCTGGGCGACGGGGTGGATCAAGCGCAATGGACCCCGTCCAGCGGCCTACCTCAACCTTCTGGTCACGTTGCTCGCCGTCGTGCACGGCAGCCTGGTGATCCGCTCGGTTTACGACATCGGACCGCAGCATGTCGATCTGGCCTGGTTCCAGGCCGCTGACTTGAATCTCCGCATTGGCTTTGATCTCTCGCTGACAAACCTGGCGGCGCTGGAGTTCGTCACAGCGATGAGCCTGATCTGCCAGATCTATGCCCTGGGCTATCTCGACAAGGAGTGGTCCCTGGCCCGCTTCTACGCCCTGATCGGTTTCTTCGAAGGGGCCATGAGTGGGGTGGTGCTCAGCAGCAACCTCTTCATGAGCTATTTCCTGCTGGAGATGCTCACACTCTCGACCTATCTGCTGGTGGGGTTCTGGTACGCCCAGCCCTTGGTCGTGACCGCCGCCCGCGACGCCTTCCTGACCAAGCGCGTTGGCGATGTTCTGCTGCTGATGGGGGTGGTCGCACTCTCGGCCTTTGCAGGCTCGATGGAGTTCAACGACCTCTACGACTGGGCCGGCAACCTCAAGGGAACAGGCGCCCTCGGACCGGTCGGCATCAGCCTGCTGGGTTTGGGACTGATCGCAGGTCCCATGGGCAAATGTGCCCAATTCCCAATGCACCTCTGGCTGGATGAAGCCATGGAGGGACCCAACCCAGCGTCGATCCTGAGAAATTCGGTCGTGGTGACCTGCGGGGCGATCGTGCTGATGAAGCTGATGCCGATCGTTCAGCTCTCGCCGGTCGCAACAGACGTCCTGTTGGTGGTTGGAGCGATCAGTGCCATCGGCGGAGCGCTCGTCTCCCTGGCCCAGGTCGACCTCAAACGGGCCTTCAGTTATTCGACAACCTCCTATCTGGGTCTCGTCTTCATCGCGATCGCCCTCCAGCTCCCTGGCATTGCGCTGCTCTTGCTCTTTGCCCATGGCCTGGCCCGGGCGCTGCAGTTCATGGGCGTTGGCAGCATCATCGCCACCACCAACTGTCAGGACCTAACGGAGCTCGGCGGCATCGGCACCCGGATGCCAGCGACCTCCTTGGCCTTCATCATCGGCAGCGCCGGTGTGGTCGGACTTCTCCCCCTGGGTTCCTTCTGGTGCTACGGCCTGATGGTCAACAGTCTCCAGGACAGCGCCCCTGGCTTTGCGGTGGTTTTCTTGCTGACCAACCTGCTGACAGCCACGAACTCCACCCGGGTCTATCGCTCCTTGTTCCTTGGGGAGCCTCTGCCAAAGACCAAGCGTGCACCTGAGGTCAATTGGCTGATGGCCCTGCCCATGGTGAGCCTGAGCGTGATCGTGCTGTTGCTGCCCGCGATGATGCAGCGCATCGATCCCGTACCAGGGATCGCTTCCTTCAGTCTTCCGGTGGCCGTTGCGGTCTCGCTCTCCGGTCTGATCGGCGTGGTGATTGGGGCGCTCGTTCCCCTCGATCAGTTCTGGTCACGCTCCACAACGCCGTGGATCCGAACCCTGCAGGATCTGTTGGCCTACGACTTCTACACGCCGGAGATCTACCGGCGAACGGTGGTCAGCTTGGTGGCGAACCTCGCGCAATTCACCCGTTGGGTTGACCTGAACGTGATCAAGTCCCTGGCCGATGGTGTCGGCAACCTGTCGATGGCCACCGCCAACGACCTCAAACTCAGCGTCAGCGGCAAGACCCAGAGCTATGTGCTCACCGTGTTGTTCGCGATTGTCTTGCTGCTCGGTGTACTGCAGATCGGACGGGGAGGTTGATCGATGTTGTTGAGTTCTCTGCTTCTGATCCCCTTCCTGGGGACCGCCGTTCTGCTGCTTTGGCCTGGGGAGCAACCCCTCGGGCGGCTGCGCTTAGTCACGATCGCCATCCTGCTGGTCCAGCTGGTGGCCAGCCTGGTGATCACCGTCCAATTCGATCCCAGCATTGCCGGGATGCAGCTGCAGGAATTCCACAGCTGGTTGCCGGGCATCGGTCTGGATTACTCCCTCGGGATCGACGGCCTCTCCCTTCCGTTGGTGCTGATCAATGCCGCCCTGACGTTGGTTTCGGCGATCATCACCCGCGATATCGATCGAAGGCCCCGGATCTACTTCGCGATGCTGCTGCTGATCAGCGGTGCCGTGAATGGCGCCTTCATCGCCGACAACCTGCTGCTCTTCTTCCTCTTCTACGAGCTCGAGCTGATCCCGCTCTGGCTGCTTATCTCGGTTTGGGGCGGAGCGAACAAGGCCTATGCCGCCACGAAGTTCCTGATCTTCACGGCCATCTCCGGGATGTTGATCCTGGGCGCCTTCCTGGGCTTGGCCTTACTCACCGGCAGCGTCGACTTCAGCCTCACCCCGGTGCTCTCCGATCGCCTGGCCATGGGCGGGCAAATCGTTCTGCTGCTGGCGATCCTGCTGGGGTTTGGCATCAAGATCCCGCTGGTGCCGCTGCACAACTGGCTGCCCGATGCCCATACCCAGGCGGCCACACCGGTCTCAGTCCTGCTAGCGGGTGTGCTGCTGAAGCTGGGCACCTATGGCCTGTTGCGCTTTGGCCTGCAGCTCTTCCCAGAAGCTTGGGCTGAACTCGCCCCAGGGCTCGCCATCTGGGCAGCCATCTCCGTGCTCTACGGCTCCCTAGCGGCCATCGCCCAGACCGACATGAAGCGGATGGTGGCCTTCAGCTCGGTTGGCCACATGGGCTATGTGCTTTTGGCCGCCGCGGCCAACACACCGATCAGCCTGCTTGGGGCGGTCTTTCAAATGGTGGCGCACGGTCTGATCTCGGCCCTGCTCTTCCTGCTGGTTGGCATCGTCTACCGCAAGACCGGGACCCGCGACCTCAAGGTTCTCCATGGTCTGTTGAGCCCAGAGAAGGGGCTTCCCCTGACCGGAACACTGATGATCCTGGCGGTGATGGCCAGCGCCGGCCTACCGGGCATGGCGGGCTTCATCTCGGAATTCCTGGTCTTCCGCGGAAGCATCGCCGCCTTCCCCGTGGCCACCCTGCTCTCAATGGTCGGCTCGGGTCTGACGGCGGTTTACTTCCTGCTGCTCGTGAACCGCGCCTTCTTCGGCCGCCTCTCGATTACCCCCAACAGCGACGATCCGATCAAGGACGCCCGCCTGGACGTTCAACTGGCGCCGGTGGCACCGAGGGAGACCTATCCGGCCATCGCTCTGGCGGCAGCGATTGTGGCGCTTGGGCTCTTACCGTTTGGCCTCAGTTACCTGAGCGAGACCTCGATCACCGCCTTGGCCATGCAATCGATGGGAGTGAGCTGAAATGCCTGTTATTCCTGCCGAGCTGGTTCACAGCAACCCCGGCCTCGACACCGAGCAGATCATCGCCAAGTTGCTTGGCGGTGAAACCCTCCTCAGCGATACCCCCGATCATCTGATCGAGGTCGTCGATGTGCTCGAGAGCTATGGCGAAGTCCTGGACGCCTACAGCAAGAACCTGATCTACCAAGGGGAACACCAGTTCCTCAATCCATTCCCGATCTTCAAGTACCTCGACGGCGACCTCAGCCCCGCGAAGATCTGGCGCCACCTCAACCACGACCGGATCAACTTCGAGTACGCCGAGTACTGCATGAAAGGCATGCTCTGGCATGCCACCGGCGGAATGGATGCCTACTTCGACAGTGAGGCCTTCAACGAGAACTGCAAGGCGATCATCGCCGCCAAGCGCCGGCGCGACCCGCTGCTGGCGATCCTGCATCCGCTCTTCCCCGATTTCCTGAGCGAACTGATTCGCAACGCCGCCACGACCCATGCCCTCGGGCAGTTCTGGCGGGTCATGAGCGATCTATTCATCGATCTGGCTAAGGCCGAGCGCGCCGGCACCGTGCGCTCGATCCCGGATGTGGTCGACTTCATCAAACAGGGACTGGTGGCGGCCGCCGCCAATCCGATCGAGTACGGCGTGACAATCGGCGGACAACAGTTCTGGATCTTGCCGCCCGAAGCCAAGCTCACCTTCTTGGTGGATGTGGCCGTCCCCTACGTCGAAGCGGTCTTTCTGCGGGGTATGCCCTTCCTGGGCACCGTCAGCTACAACGCCCAGGCCCAGCAGATCTCACCGGACCAGGCGACCTTCACCTACGGCGCGCTCTACGCCGATCCCCTGCCGACGATGGGTGCCGGCGTTCCGCCCAGCCTGCTGATGCAGGACATGTACCGGCATCTGCCGCAACGCCTGCACGAGTGGTATTGGGAACGCACCCGCGGCGAGGGGGATGTGCGCGAAAAGATTTGCCGCAGCTTCCAGAAGTCGATGTTCTGCGTCACCAACGCTGCCATCAGCGGCACGATGCCCCACGCCCTGGACACGACTGACCCGGAGGAACAGGAGGCCAATCGGGCCTATGCCGCCTCCTGGGCAGGTCGCCTGGTGATCGGCAGGACCGACTGCCTCGCGGCGTAGGGTCAAGCCATGGATCAACGTTGGAACCCACGGCCCAAGCCCGATCGCGTCGAATGGCTGGAATGCCGGATTGAATTCGAGGATTACGCAGGCAATCGGGCTTTTCTGGATCGCCTCAACGACTTCTGTGAACAGGAAGGTCGCTACCCCGACCTGAGTTTTGGTCGTACATACGTGAACATCACCCTGCGGCCAGAAGAGGAGGGGGCCAACATCGGCGAGGCTGACCACGCGTTTGCCGCTGCCATCGATGGCCTCATCTGAGCAGCCCGACAGCACGCCGGTTGATCTCCAGGCCGCCTACGAAGGCGCCGAGGTTCAGGACGTTCTCGATCAACTCGACCAGGAGCTGATCGGCCTCAAACCCGTGAAAACGCGGATCCGGGAAATCGCGGCTCTGCTGGTCGTCGATCGAGCGCGCAAGCAGGTGGGGCTCTCCACGACGGCCCCCAGCCTGCACATGTCCTTCACGGGTCGGCCGGGCACGGGCAAGACGACCGTGGCCGAGCGAATGTCGCAGATCCTGCACAAGCTCGGCTATGTGCGCAAAGGCCATGTGGTCACCGCCACCCGGGATGATCTGGTGGGGCAATACATCGGCCACACCGCACCGAAAACGCGGGAGATGCTCAAAAAGGCGATGGGCGGGGTGCTGTTCATCGACGAGGCCTACTACCTCTATCGCCCAGAAAACGAGCGGGACTACGGCGCGGAGGCGATCGAAATCCTGCTCCAAGTGATGGAGAACAACCGCGATGACCTCGTCGTCATCTTTGCGGGCTACAAGGAGCGGATGGATGTCTTCTACCAAAGCAATCCAGGTCTGTCCTCCCGGGTCGCCAATCACATTGATTTCCCGGACTACAGCGCCAGTGAGCTGCTCGCGATTGCCCGATTGATCCTCGCGGAAGAGAACTACCGCTTCAGCGATGAGGCCCTGGCGGCCTTCGCGGATTACATCGATCGGCGCATGCAACTGCCGTTCTTTGCCAATGCCCGCTCCATCCGCAACGCGATCGATCGCGCACGGATGCGCCAAGCCAATCGCCTGTTCAATGTGATGAACAGCAGTCAGCTCACCAAGCTGGATCTGATGACGATCGAAGCGGATGACATCACCGCCAGCCGCGTCTTCTCGGGTGAAGTCGAAGGTCTCGACCCCAGTGAGCCGATCACCGGTTAACGCCTAACGGGTGCGGCGGCGGGAGTCGATCTGAAGGAGATCGCGCACCTGCTGGACCTGGCGACCCAGCTGGGGATCGGCCGCGAGCTTCTTCTCGGTTTGCTCGACGGCATACATCACCGTGGAGTGGTCCTTGCCGCCAAAGGCATCGCCAATGCGGGGCAGGGAGAGATTGGTGCCCTGGCGCATCAGATACATGCCCACCTGGCGGGCTTGACTGACGGCCCGTTTGCGGCTGGCGCTCTTCATCTCCTCGACACCCACACCAAAAACCTCGGCCACCTTGCTGAGCACTTGCTCCGGGGTGACCTCCACTTCAACGCCCGCGGGATCGAGCATCGGTGCGACCGATTCCACGGTCATCGGCAGGCCCGTGATCGAGGCGAAGGCCACGGCCCGAGTCAGGGCACCCTCCAGTTCACGGATATTGGAGGTGAAGCGACCCGCCAGGTATTGGATCAAGTCCCGGGGCAGGCTGACCCGCTCGTGCTCAGCCTTTTTGTGCAGGATCGCCATCCGCGTTTCCAGATCCGGGGTCTGTATGTCGGCGATCAGGCCCATCGAGAAGCGTGAAATCAAGCGCTCCTGCAACCGGGGAATTTGGCTAGGGGGGCGATCGCTGGCAATGACGATCTGGCGCCCGGCCTCATGCAGGGCGTTGAAGGTGTGGAAGAACTCCTCTTGGGTGTATTCCTTGCCTTCGATGAACTGGATGTCGTCCACCAGGATCAGATCAGCAGCCCGGTAGCGGTCCCGGAATTTCTGCATGCCGTCCTTGCGGATGGCTTGGATCAGATCGTTGGTGAAGGTCTCGGTGCTGACGTAGGCGACGCGAGCATCCGGGTCAATCTCGAGGCGGTAGTGACCGATGGCCTGCATCAGGTGGGTCTTGCCCAGACCCACGCCACCACAGATGAAGAGGGGATTGAATTCCCGGCCGGGGGATTCCGCAACGGCGAGGGCCGCCGCATGGGCCATGCGGCTGTTCGGTCCCACCACGAAGCGGTTGAAGACGTAGCGGGGGTTCAGGCCCGGGGCCAACTTGCGCGGGGCTTCACCCGTGGCGGTGCGTTGCTGGGGAGCGGGACTACCGGGGGCGGCATCCACGCCGGCGGTGGTGGGGGGCTGACCATTCAGCGTGATGCCCTGGGCCGATTCGCCGCCGGCTTCCACGCTGACCGCGATCGAGCGACCGGCAATCTCACTGGCGACAGCCGCGATGGTGCTCAGGTAGTTCTTGCGCAGCCAGCCACAGGCAAAGGTGTTGGGGGCGAGCAGCTGCAGTTCGTTGCCCTGGAGCGCGACACAGGTCGCTGGGCGGATCCAGGTCTCAAAGGTGGGCTTGGAGAGGTTCCCTTGGAGTGCTTCTTGAACCTGACGCCACAGCGTTTCTCCCTGCTGCACCGTCACGTCGTCCTCTGGGGCTCATGAATATAGGGGTGGTCTGAAGGGCGAGTGTCTCCGATGATGCGCCTGAACACCTGCCCCATGCCCGCGCGCAGCATGACCCGATTGATGCATGGCGTTCGCCCCCAGCTCGCCTTGGGTTGCCTGCTGCTCGGGCTGGGATTGAGCGGCTGCAGCAGCACCGGCCTGCGCCTACCCGGCTGGAGTGATGGCAAGGGAAGTGATGCCGCCCAGGTCAGTGATGCCCCTTCTGCGGCTCCGCTGCCTGGGGGCAAAAGCTTTGTGGTCAACGCCGTTGACAAGGTGGGACCAGCGGTCGTGCGCATCGACACGGTCCGGCGCGTGGTCAACCCGATGGGCGGCCTCTTTGGCAGCGGACCCTCGGTGCAGCAACAGCAGGGGCAAGGCTCAGGCTTCATCACCCGCTCCGACGGGGTGATCCTGACCAACGCCCACGTCGTGGAAGGCACCAACGAAGTCGGCGTGACCCTGCCCGATGGGCGCAACTTCAAAGGCAAGGTGCTGGGCTCCGACCCGATCACCGATGTCGCCGTGGTGAAGGTCGCGGCCGCCAACCTGCCTGTGGCCCCCCTGGGCAACTCCAAGAGCGTGCGACCCGGCGAATGGGCGATCGCGATTGGCAACCCCCTCGGCCTCGACAACACTGTCACCCTGGGAATCATCAGTGC
Organism: Synechococcus sp. HW_metabat.21; assembly: GCA_018623875.1. GTDB lineage: Bacteria > Cyanobacteriota > Cyanobacteriia > PCC-6307 > Cyanobiaceae > Vulcanococcus. Next base: position 1,384 of record JAAZUZ010000031.1, on the reverse strand, counting down.
GGTGCAGCGCACCAATGCCCTCGGCGAAGGGCAGCGGGTCCCCTACATCCAGACCGATGCAGCCGTGAACCCCGGCAACAGCGGCGGCCCCTTGATCAATGACCGGGGGCAAGTCATCGGGATCAACACCGCCATACGCCAGGCCCCAGGGGCGGGCCTGAGCTTTGCCATCCCGATCAACCTTGGCCGCCAGATTGCCGCCCAAATCCTGGACCGGGGCCAAGCCTCCCATCCCTATATCGGAGTGCGCCTGCAGGCCCTCACCCCGCAACTAGCCCGGGAGGTGAATGCGACCGATGCCGAATGCCGCCTGCCGGAGACCAAGGGGGTCGTCGTCGTGGAGGTCATCCCAGGCAGCCCGGCCGCGAAGGGGGGCATTCGCTCCTGTGACCTGATCGAAGAGGTGGGAGGCAAGCCCGTGAAAAACCCCTCCGAAGTGCAGGTCGCCGTGGACCAGGGCCGGGTCGGCCAGAACCTGGCGATCGTGATCCAGCGGAAGGAGCGGACCCTGACCCTGCAGATCAAACCCGCCGAGCTCCCGCGCGGGAAGTAGGCACGGCATGGCCACTGCCCCGTTGACGCTGGTGGTGATGGCCCGCTGGCCAGCCCCCGGCCGCTGCAAAAGCCGGCTGGCTCGCCAGACCGGTCGCTGGAGAGCGGCCCAGGTGCAACGCCGGCTCACCCAGCACAGCCTGCAGGTGGGAGGCAGCTGGAGCCAGCGGCACGGGCACAGCCTGGAGGTCGCCGTGGATGGACTGGGCCCCCGCGGCTTACGCCGCTGGCAGCAGCAGCTGCACCCCCTCGCACCGGGTGCGCAGTTGCGCGCCCAGGGGGGCGGCAGTTTGGGCTGCAGGATGCAACGGCAACTGAAGCGGGCTTTTCAGGGGGGGGCTGAACGGGTGCTCGTCATCGGCACGGACCTGCCTGCCCTGGAAACCCAGGACCTGGAGGCCGCCGCCGAGATCCTGCTCAGCGCACCCCTGGTGATCGGCCCCGCCTGCGATGGGGGCTACTGGTTGATGGGCCTGAACCGCGCCGGCTTCCAACGGGCCGGCGCCCACCTCATGGGTGGCATCCCCTGGGGAACCAGCCAAGTGCTGCAAGCCAGCTTGGCGGCGGCGGCGCAACGCGCCTTACCGGTGCAGCTGCTGCGGGAGCAAAACGATCTCGACGAAGGCCAGGACCTCAAGGACTGGTGGCGCTGCCAGTTGCCACCGCCATGCGCCGCCCCCCCCTGGCGGTGGTCATTCCGGCGCGGCTGGAGGCCGAGCGGTTACCCCTATTGCTGGCGGACCTGCAGCAGGGGCCAGCCGGGCTCGTGCGCGAGACGATCGTGGTCGATTCCAGCCCTGAACCAGACACCGCTGCGGTCGCCCGACAGGCT
>JAAZUZ010000156.1 GCA_018623875.1 Synechococcus sp. HW_metabat.21 | reverse complement strand
CGTCAGCTCGGCTTTGAGCCCACCCGTGAGGTGGCGGCTGCGGCCCTGGATCTCCCCCTGCGCCTGATCTGGGGTGGTGCGGGCTTGCTAATGCGCGGGGACATCACCCAAGGGCTCGAGCGTGTTAGCCGCCGGCTGTGATCGTCGCTGGTATTGATGTGGGCGGCGCCCGCAAGGGCTTCCACGCGGTGTTGCTTGAGGGCCGCCGCGTGGTGGATCAGCTCAACACCTCCGATGCGGAGGCGTTGGCGCAATGGTGTCTTCGGGCGGAGCGGATCGCGATCGATGCCCCCTGCGGCTGGGCCCTGGCGGGACAGCGCTCGCGTCTGTGTGAGCGGCAGCTCTTGGCCGCTGGTATTCACTGCTTCGCGACCCCAACCCGGGAGGCGGCGCTGGCGAACCGAAGCAACTTCTACGGCTGGATGCTGCGCGGCGAGGCGCTCTATGCGGCGCTGCAAGGGCATGGGGTGCTGCTCGCCCGTGAGGCCCAAGCCCTGCAGGGTCGCTGCTGTTTTGAGAGCTTTCCCCATGGCATCACCATCGCCCTCTCTCCGCAGGTGGAGGTGAAGGCCGCCCTCAAACTCGAGCAGCGCTCAGCCCTTCTGGAGCGGTTTGGTGTTTCGCGGAGTGGCTTGAGCCGCATCGACTGGATTGATGCGGCGGTCTGTGCGCTCTTTGCAGGGCTGTTGGCCGAGAGAGCCCCGGTCGACATCTACGGCGAGCCAGACGCTGGGTTGCTGGTCTTGCCCGGACGCACGCGCCACACTGCGGGCAGCGGCTGAACACTCGGGCAATGGATCTGCATGGGACGGAACTCCTGCTTAACCATTCCGCCCAAGCGCTTCGGCAGTTGCTGGAGTTCCTCTCGCTGATCTCCGTCGCGATCGGCTTGGTGGCTGTGCTGAGCGGCGCCCGTAAGTTGCGGCTGCGGGAGATCCCTCCCCATCTGGTGCAACGGGGGCCGGTGACGATGGCCCGGGTCACCTTTGGTTCCTGGGTTGCCCTGGCGCTGGAGTTTCAGTTGGGAGCTGATGTGGTTCTGACCACGATCAGCCGCGAGCCCAATGCCCTGATTCAGCTGGGGGCGGTGGCTTTGATTCGGACCTTCCTCAACTTCTTCTTGGCCCTGGAATTGCGCCAAGAGGATCGGCATTCCGGCCGTTAGCTGGGGTCTCCTGCGTGGTAACTGCTGCGCACCAGGGGGCCGGAGCGCACATCCTGGAAGCCCAAGTCTTTGGCGATCTGTCCGAGTTCGTCGAACTCCTCTGGAGTCCAGTAGCGATCGACGGGGATATGGGCCAATGAGGGCCTCAGGTACTGGCCGATGGTGAGCCGTTGGCAGTCCACTGCGCGGAGATCGCGCATCGCGGCGACCACCTCGTCGGCGGTTTCACCGAGGCCGAGCATCAGACCGCTCTTGGTGGGAATCCCCGGCGCCAGCTTGCGGGCGGCGGCCAGCAGTCCGAGGGAGCGGCTGTAGGTGGCCCCGCGGCGGACCTCGCCCTGCAGGCGCTCCACGGTTTCGAGGTTGTGGTTGAAGCAGACCGGTTGGGCTGCGAGCACCGCCTGAAGCCGTTGCCGTTGGGCGGCGATCGCCTCGGCTTCGTCGCGGTAGCCCCCCCAGAAGTCGGGGGTGAGCACCTCGATGGCGATCAGTGGATTCCGTGCCCGGATGGCGGCCATGGCCCGGGTGAAGAGGGAGGCCCCGTGGTCGCTTTGATCGTCCCGGGCCACCGAGGTGAGCACGACGTAGCGCAAACCCAGGGTGGTGACGGCCTCGGCGACCCGCTCGGCTTCCAGGTCATCAAGGGGCTCGGGGGCAAGTCCCTTATCCACCTGGCAGAAGGCGCAGCTGCGGGTGCAGATCGATCCCCCCAGCAAAAACGTGGCCGTCCCGGAGGCGTAGCACTCGCCGCGGTTGGGGCAGCGCCCCTCCTCGCAGATGGTGTGCAGCCGCTGCTGCTTCACCACGGCCTGCACCGACTCGAGTTCGGTGGCATTGCCGATCGGCGTGCGGATCCACTCGGGCAGCCGCTCTTTCGGTGGGACCTGGCTGTAGCGGCTCATCGGATCACTCCATCCGTCGCCGGCCCTCGAGGGCCCGCGCCAGGGTTACCTCATCGGCGTACTCCAGTTCGCTACCCACCGGCAGCCCGTAGGCGATTCGGCTGACCTGGGTGAAAGGTTTCAGCAGGCGGGCCAGATAGAGGCTGGTGGTGTCCCCCTCGACGCTGGGGGTGAGGGCCAGGATGACCTCCTTGATCCCATCGCGGTCCACCCGTTCGACGAGCGGCTGGATGTGCAGGAGCTCCGGACCGATCCCATCCATCGGTGAGATCAGCCCGCCGAGGACGTGGTAGCTGCCCTTGAATTCGCGGGTGCGCTCCAGGGCCAGCAGGTCGCGGGAATCGGCGACCACACAGATCACCCCGGTACTGCGTGTTTCGTTGCGGCAGATCTCACAGAGGGGATCAGCGGAGAGGTGGAAGCAGCGTTGGCATTGCCCCACCTGGATGCGGGCGGCGAGTAGGGCATCCGCGAAGGCTTGAATTTGCTCGCTGGGCTGGTTCAACAGATGCAGCGCCAGCCGCTGGGCCGTACGAGGCCCGATGCCGGGAAGCCGCTCGAACTGATCGATCAGCCGTGCCAGGGGTCTGGTGAAACCGCTCAGATCCCTTTGAGCAACTGGCGAGAATCTAAGAGGGATCGCAAGCGATGCGCCGGCGCGTGAGAATGGCCGCGCTAAAGCGTCGATCAATGGCCGTGCTGACCCGCTGGATCTCCCAAGGAGTGCGTTCTCTCCTGGCCCTCGGTCTGGTCTTGGTGTTGGTGAGCTGCAGTGCGGCCGCGGCGGGTCTGAACTCGTTCCAAAGCCCTGATGGGCGCTACGCCTTCCTCTATCCCACCGGCTGGACCCGGGTGCAGGTCACCGAAGGCCCCCAGGTGGTCTTCCACGACCTGATCAACGCCGATGAGACCTTGAGCCTGGTGGTCTCCGATGTGAACGAGACCAACGACCTGGAGAACCTCGGTAGTGCCGTGGCCGTCGGCGAGAAGCTTCGCCGTGTCGTCATTGCCCCGGAGGGCAGCGGCCGTGAGGCCGAATTGGTGGAGGCTCGCGAGCGGGAAGACGGCGGCCGCACCTTCTATGACCTGGAGTACGCCGTCCATCTGCCCGACCGCGATCGCCACGAGCTGGCGACCGTTGTCGTTGATCGTGGCCGGCTTTACACCTTCGCTGCCAGCACCAACGAACTGCGCTGGCCCAGGGTTGAGGGCCTGTTCCATCAAGTGATCACCTCCTTCACCCTGCGCATCTGATCGCGGTTCCGTTGAAGGCGGTGTTGATCGTTGGCGGCGGGCTAGCCGGCGGTCTCCTGGCCCTGGCCCTCCGGGAACGCGGCGTCGCGGTCTCCTTGATCACCGATCAAGCGCCCTCCGCCACGCAATGGAGCTATGGGGTAATCCCGGGCTTCCCCCTGGGCAGCTCAGCGCTGGCGCTTCAAGCCGCGAAGGCTTCCACCCTCTGGACTGACCTGCAGGCGCGGTACGGCGAGCTGGGTTGGGGCAAGGCACGCCTCACCCTCCATGGCGGCAAACCTTGGGCGCGTTTCGTTCCCCTGCCCGCCGCGCAGGTCGATACCGCCCGGTTTCACACCCGCCTGCCGGAGGTGTTGCGCCAAGCCGGCGTGCGTCTGCTGGCGACTGAGGCGCTGCGGGTTGAGCGGGATCAAGGGCAGTGGCTCGTGCCCTGCCGCGATGGCAGCGTCCAGCGCAGCGAGCAGCTCGTGCTGGCGGCCGGGGCGGCCTGCCGCAGCCTTTGGCCCGCCTGGCCGGAGGACCTGCGTGGCAATTGGGCCGGGGTACTCGAGCTGCCCCACTGCCCGGCAGCGCGCCTGCAGCTTCCGGCCCAATTTCAGCGACCGGCGGTTGAACGGCGCAGTGGGGAGCTCGAGGAACCCTGTTCCGTCGTCGAGGCCGGTTTGGTGCCCCGCGGCGCTGGGGCGCTGCTGGGTCAGATCAGCGGCTTTGCCCCCGGGCTGGGCCTCTCCGTCCCCCCGCTTGGGATGGAGCAGACGTTGCGGCAGGCCATCGCCGACTCGCCCCTTGCGAAGGGCCTGGGCGCGGCGGAGGGGAGTTGGCATGAGGTGCCCGTGGCCTTCTCCACAACCGGGATTCCCTTGGCCGGCCCCCTGCCGGAGGCCCCGGGTCTATTTGGCTTCAGTGGTTTCAGCGGGGGCTTTGCCCAGGTCCCTGTCTTG
>JAAZUZ010000155.1 GCA_018623875.1 Synechococcus sp. HW_metabat.21 | reverse complement strand
AGGGCCTCGCGCTCCACCTCCGCCTTCTCCCGCTTGCGCACCAGCACGGGCGCCAGGCAGAGGTTCTCGAGCACCGTCAGGTGCGGGAAGAGGTTGAACTGTTGAAAGACCATCCCGACCTCCCGGCGGATGGCGTCGATGTTGCGCACGTCATCGGAGAGCGCCATCCCATCGACGACGATCTCTCCCCCTTGGACATCCTCAAGGGCATTGAAGGTGCGAATGAAGGTGCTCTTGCCGGAGCCGGAAGGCCCCATGATCACGACCACCTCACCGCGGTAGACGTTCAAATCCACACCCCGCAGGGCGTGGTAGCCGTTGGGGTACCACTTCTCGACCCCGCGGGCCTCGATCATCACATCGCGATCCGTCATGGCAAGCCTCAGGCGGGTTGGGGATTGGTGTTCAGGCGGGTTTCCAGGGCGCGGCTCCCCAAACCCAAGGCAGCGCAGCAGCACCAAAACAGCACCGCGAGCACCAGATAGACCTCAGCGTCTTTACCGATAAAGGCCGGATTGGCCATGACCGCCCGGGCGGTCCCCAGCAACTCAAACAGGCCAATCAGCGAGAGCAAGGTGGTGTCTTGCAGCAGGTTGATGAACTGCCCGACCATCGCCGGCAGAGCCACCCGCAGGGCCTGGGGCAAGACCACCTTGAGCATCGCCTGATGGACCGGCAAGCCCAGGGCACGGGCCGCTTCCATCTGACCGGGGGGCAAGGCCACGAGTCCAGAGCGAACGGCTTCGGCGACATAGGCCGCCGCAAAGAAGGTCAGCACCCAGGCCGCCCGCCAGACCCGATCGGGGGTGAAGCCGCCCGGCAGCAGCAGGCCCAGGATGTTCTGCCCCAAAAAGAGCAGGGTGATCAACGGCGCGCCGCGGATGAACTCGATGTAGAGCACCGACAGCCAACGCAACAGCGGCAGGCTGCTGCGCCGGCCCAGGGCGAGCAGCACCCCGAGGGGAAAGCAGAGCAGGATCGCGAAGCAGGCCTCAATCAAGGTCAACAGCAATCCCCCCCAGCGATAGGGGGAGACCGCAGGCACACCAAATCCACCGGCAATCAAGGTCATGCCGACGAGATAGAGCAGGGGCCAGATCAACGGCCAACCGCGGCGGGCGATGGCGGGCAGGGCCGTACCCCAGCGCCCAGCCAACCAACGGCAGGCCAGCACAAGGGCCGTGATCGACCACCAGCGCAGGGCGATGGCAGTGCTCAACTGCAAGACGAGCGGAACGAGCACGCCCAAGCCGCTCAGCAGGGCGACCGCCAACCGGTCATTGGCGGGCCAGAGAACCGCACGGCGATCGGGGCGAGGCAAAGCGCGCAGCAAACCCCAGCTCAAACCCGTGGCCCCCGCCAGCAGCGTGGTCAGCAACCAGAGACGCCACTGCTGATCCAGCGGGTAGCGGCCGACGGCGAACAGGGTGCTGTTGACCTGGATGACCGCCCACTGGGCCTTGAAGACCAGCCAGTGGAGCAGGGCGTGGCCACCGGCGAGCAAGGCCGCCAGCAGCACAACCGTGATCAGCCCATCGAGGGGAGAGGCGAAGAACGCGGCCCGCAGCCGCTGCAGCGCAGAGGGACGCTCCATCACCGGCTCCTCAGCTGCACGGCCCGATTCAGCCCGTTCATCAAGGCCGAGATCACAAGGTCAATCGCCAGGTACGCCCCCAGCAGGATCACCATCACCTCCACGGCCCGGCCGGTTTGGTTCAAGGTCGTCTCCGCCACCGAGTAGAGATCGGCGTAGCCGCAGGCGATGGCCAGGGACGAGCTCTTGGCCAGGGAGATGTACTGGTTGTTGAGGCCGGGAACAATCACCGGCAGGGCCTGGGGCAGCACCACCCGCCGCAGGGTTTGCAGAGGCGTGAAACCCAAGGAACGGGCCGCCTCCCATTGCCCCTTGGGCACCGAGGCAATCCCGCCGCGCACCACCTCGGAAATGAAGGCGGAGATGTAGACGATCAAGCCCGTCAACAGGGCGGCGAATTCAACGCTCAGGCGAATCGGCGCCTGCCAGACCCCGTTCACCAATTCGGGCATCCCCAGATAGAGACCCGACTGGGCCAGCACCAACCCGGGCCACTGGATCGCGTTGGCCCCGCCGGGCAGGGCCAGGAAGACCACGAAATACCAAAACACCAACTGCAGCAGCAGCGGGATATTGCGGATCAACTCGACGTAGACCCGAGCCAGCCCCCGCAGCAGGGCATTGCCGCTGAAGGAGGCCACCCCGACGGCGGTGCCGACGATCGAAGCGCCAATCAGACCGATGACGACAACCCGCAGGGTGTTGACGAGTCCGGCGAGCAGCGCCCACCAGTAGGGCTGCTCTGCGCTGAAGGGCAACCAACTGCCGGCGATGTCAAAGCCGGCGGGGTTACCGATCCAGCGCCAGGTCAGCAACAACCCAGCGGCCGCCAGGTTGCGCACCAGATTGCCCACCAGGAAGGCCACCAGCACCAGCACCAGCAGCCCGACGGCGGCCTGCACCAGCCACGGGATCAGGCGGCGGTTGCGCCACCAAGGGGTGACCGGTGGCGTCATCAGCGGAAGGGGGGCGAGTAGATCAGACCGCCATCAGTCCACTGACGGTTGGTTCCCCGCGCGAGGTTGATGCTGGTGTTCACGCCCAGGTTGCGATCAAAGATCTCGCCGTAGTTGCCGACCGCCTTGATCACCTGAACGACGAAGTCAGCCGGCAAACCCAGTTGCTGGCCCAGCTGACCATCCACCCCGAGGAAGCGACGCAGATCGGCCTGGTTGGGATCAGCCGTTGCTTCGGCGAGCTTGGACTCGACGTTGGCCTGGGTGATGCCGGACTCCTCCGCCTGCATCAACGCGAAGGTGATCCAGCGCACCGCGTCGGCCCAGACCGGATCGCCATTCACCGTGGCCGTGGCCAGGGGCTCCTTACTGAGGTCACCGGCTAACAGCACGTGGGCCTTGGGGTCGGGGAAGCTGCTGCGCTTGGCCGCGAGCAGGGCCCGATCGCTGGTGACCGCCACGCAGCGCCCCTGGAGGTAGGCCGCGTAGGTCTGGCCGTCGTTCTGGAACTTCAGCGGCATGTAGGCGGCGTTGAGCTCGCGCATCCGATCGGCGAGGTTCAACTCCGTTGTGGTGCCTGTGGTCACGCAGATCGGCTTGCCGGCCAACTGCTTCAACGTGGTGATGCCGCTGCCGGCGTTCACCATCACGGCCTGGCCGCCATAGAAGTGAATCGGGCCAAAGCTCAGGGCATTGCCCCCCGCCGCATCGCGGCTCAGGGTCATCGTGGTGCTGCGGGAGAGCAAATCCACCTCACCGCTGTTCACCGCCGCAAAGCGCTCACTGGCGCTGAGGTCCCGGAACTGCACCCGAGCTGGATCGCTGAGCACACCCGCGGCCACGGCCCGGCAGAGGTCCACCTCGAAGCCCTGGTAGCGGCCATCCGGGGCGACAAAGCTGAAGCCCGGCAACTTGCCATCAACGCCGCAGACCAATTCGCCCCGGGCCTTCACCGCGGCCAGCTTTTGGCTTTGCAGCCCGGAGCCCTCCACCGCACAACCGGTCAGGGCCAGGCCAGCGAGCAGAGGAACGGCTCGAAGCACCTTGCCGATGAGCGAGGGGGGATGGGGCATCAATCGGGGCTCATTTCGCGAATTGTGCCATCGGTTTTTAGGGCTGGGGCGAAGGCGGGGCCGCATAGGGATCGCGACCCGCTCCGCCGCCCTATGAATCCCGGGTCTGGCCTGCCTAGGGTCAACCCATCTGTCGCTGCATGCAACGCGTCGATGAGCTCCATCAAGCGTCTGAGCTGGGCCGTTGAGAACGTCTTTGAGCGTTGGCTCTGGAAGTTCCGCTTGATCGCGATCGTTCCCGTGGTGATGAGCCTGCTGGGGAGCGGCGCCACCTTCATCAGCGGGACCTCTGAGATCTGGCACTCGATGGGACTGCTGCTCGATGCCTCCCCCGACGACAGCCGCACCGTGGCCCTGCTGCTCGGGGAACTGGTGGGCGGGGTCGATCTCTACCTCATCGGGATCGCCCTGATGATCTTTGGCTATGGCGTCTACGAGCTGCTGATCTCCGACATCGAGGCGGCCCGCAGCCCAGGCGCCGGCGGCAACGGGCTCCTGGACATCCGCAGCCTGGATGTCCTGAAGGAGAAGTTGGTCAAGGTGATCTTGGTGGCCCTGATCGTGGCCGCCTTCAAATCAATGTTGATCTTCCCGATCGACAACACCACCAACCTGCTGGTCTTCTCCGGCTCGGTGCTGCTGCTCGCCCTCT
>JAAZUZ010000030.1 GCA_018623875.1 Synechococcus sp. HW_metabat.21 | reverse complement strand
GTCGGGCTGGTTCGGCTTAAGTCGGGCACTGATCCCGAGGCCGTTGCGCAGCGCCTTCAGGCGCAACTGCCCAGCGACGTCAAGGTCCTGACCAAGCAGGGCTTCATTGATTTCGAACAGAACTACTGGCGAACCAGTACGTCCATCGGCTTCATCTTCACCTTGGGGGCCGCCATGGGCTTTGTGGTCGGCTGCGTGATCGTCTACCAGGTGCTCTATTCCGATGTCAGCGATCACCTGCCGGAATACGCCACCTTGATGGCCATGGGCTACAAGCTCCCCAGCCTGCTCGGCGTCGTTGCCCGAGAGGGCTTGCTGCTGGCGGCCTTTGGTTATTTGCCGGCCTATGCCGCAGGACAAGGGCTCTATCTCATGGTCCGCTCAGCCACGCAGCTGCCGGTCTTTATGGACACGTCGCGGGCGGTCACCGTCTTCACCATGATTTTGGTGATGTGTATGGCTTCAGCCGGTCTCGCCATGCGCCGCCTCGCTGATGCGGATCCCGCGGAGATTTTCTGAAGCCATGGGGACTACACCTGCTGTCGACCTCAAAGAGCTCTCCCATTTCTATGGAACGGGAACCATGCGCCGCCAGGTGTTGCAGGGGGTCAATCTGAGCGTCGCGGCAGGGGAGGTCGTCCTGCTAACGGGTCCTTCTGGTTGCGGCAAAACCACCCTGTTAACCCTGGTCGGTGCCCTTCGCTCGGTCCAAGAGGGATCGGTGCAGGTTCTGGGTCAAGAACTGGCCGGAGCCAACCGCCGCGAGCGTCAGCGACTTCGCCGCTCAATCGGGATGATTTTTCAAGGGCACAATCTCTTGCGCTGCCTGACGGCTGAACAGAACGTTCAGATGGGTTCTGATCTTCTACCGGGGTTGAGTTATCGGGTCCGCCGCGATCAATCCCGCGAATGGTTGCGGGCGGTGGGGCTCGGAGACGAGCTCAACAAATTGCCCCATGACCTCTCCGGTGGGCAAAAACAGCGGGTGGCGATTGCCCGTGCCCTGGCGGCCCATCCCCGCCTGCTTTTGGCGGATGAGCCAACGGCGGCGTTGGATTCACAAACCGGCCGTGAAGTCGTCGAGCTGCTGCGGCGTCTCGCCCGTGACCAGGGCTGTGCGGTGCTGATGGTGACCCATGACCCGAGAATTTTGGATATCGCGGATCGTTTGGTCCGGATGGAGGACGGCCGTCTGTTTGAGGAGGCCAAGCCGGCACTCATCGCCCCCCATTGAGGGTGATTCAGTACTGTGGTGACTACCCCAAACTTCCCGCCGTTTCGATGGCCAAACGCCGCAACCTCAAGAAGGAAAAGCAAGAGCGCAACCGCGCGTACGCACGCAAGTTCAAAAAGCGCAAGATGCGTAACGACGGTCGTGGCGAAGGTGCTGGTAACGGCGTAACTGGCACCGCGAACAACGGCGGCGCTGCCGACTGATCCTCAGTCCGAACTTGACCGCTCTGGGATCCTGAGGGATCCCTTTTTTTTGCTCGATCTGTCGGCCTGGCCATGTTTCTCAGCGTCGTCATCCCCACCTACAACCGTCTGCCAATCCTCGAGAAGTGCCTTCGGGCCCTCGAGCGGCAGAGACTGGCTGCGCCAATCAGCGATTACGAAGTGGTCGTTGTGGATGACGGCTCCACCGACGAAACGGTGGCCTGGCTTGGCCAGCACCAAGCGCAACTTCCACACGTCCGCTTGGTTCAGCAGGACCATGGGGGACCAGCGGAAGGCCGTAACCGGGGAGTGGACCACGCCCGCGGAGACGTCATTGTTTTTATCGACAGTGACCTGGTCGTGACCGAGGAGTTCCTCCTCAGCCACGCCAGCGCACTCCAACGGAGTTGGCAGGAGCGAGGTGACCGCCTTTGCTTCACCTACGGCGCTGTCATCAATACGGCGAACTTCGAGGACCCCACCAGCGAACCCCACAAGCTGCGCGACCTCTCCTGGGCCTACTTCGCGACAGGCAATGTCGCGATTGACCGCGAGGTTCTCGAGCGCAGTGGTCTCTTTGATACGCGCTTCCGCCTCTATGGCTGGGAGGACCTTGAACTCGGAGAGCGGCTTCGCCAGATGGGCGTTGTTCTGGTGCGCTGCCCGTCCGCGGTTGGGTACCACTGGCATCCGCCCTTGAGCCTCGAGCAGGTTCCCCGTCTCATTGCCGTCGAGGGTGAGCGGGCCAAGATGGGCCTCGTTTTCTACAAAAAACACCCCACCCGCCGGGTGCGGCTCATTATTCAGTTCACCCTCCTGCATCGCATCCTCTGGGAAGTGCTGACCCTTGGAGGTCTGGTCAATGAGCGCAGCCTGCGTCCGCTCTTGGCGTGGCTGATTCGCAAAGGTCAGGCCGCATGGGCCATGGAGCTGCTGCGTCTTCCTTTGAATCGCATCGGTGTGCGGGCGCTCTACGCCGAAGCGCGTGCCGCTGGTTTGCGCTAAGCGGTCCAGGGAGTGCTGGCGGCCTGTTTGGTAGTGTTCACGAGCACTTTCAAACCGCACACCTGCGTGTTTCGGGTGATCAACCATTGATGCAGGTTCGCCCTGCTCGGTCGGTCCCTGGCAGGTGGAGGCAAACCCGAAACCTCAACAGAACATGGCTGTCGTCACTCTCGCCGAAATGATGGAGGCGGGTGCTCACTTTGGGCACCAAACCCGCCGCTGGAACCCCAAGATGTCGCGCTACATCTACTGCGCGCGCAACGGTGTCCACATCATCGACCTTGTGCAAACCGCGGTTTGCATGAACAACGCCTACAAGTGGGTGCGTAGTGCTGCACGCAGCGGCAAGCGCTTCCTCTTCGTCGGCACCAAGAAGCAGGCCTCCGAGGTGATTGCTCTGGAAGCCAGCCGCTGTGGCGCTTCCTACGTGAACCAGCGCTGGCTGGGCGGCATGCTCACCAACTGGACCACGATGCGCGCGCGTATCGACCGTCTGAAGGACCTCGAGCGCATGGAGTCCTCCGGCGCGATCGCGATGCGTCCTAAGAAGGAAGCCGCTGTTCTGCGCCGCGAGCTCGATCGTCTGCAGAAGTACCTGGGCGGTCTGAAGAACATGCGCCGTCTCCCCGACGTGGTGGTTCTGGTGGACCAGCGCCGCGAGTCCAACGCCGTGCTCGAGGCCCGCAAGCTGGATATCCCCCTGGTGTCGATGCTCGATACCAACTGCGATCCCGATCTTTGCGACGTGCCCATCCCCTGCAACGACGACGCTGTGCGCTCGGTGCAACTGGTGCTGGGACGCCTGGCTGACGCCATCAACGAAGGCCGTCATGGCTCTGCTGAGCAGGGTTCCTACGACGAAGTCCAGGCCTGATTCGCTTTTGACCCCAGTGGTTGATGCCAAGAGCTTCCCTTCGGGGAGGCTCTTCGGTGTTGAACCCCTGTCTTGATTTCTACCCCTTCATCACCGCAATTACCCATGGCTGAGATCTCCGCCAAGCTCGTCAAAGAACTGCGCGACATGACCGGCGCAGGCATGATGGACTGCAAGAAGGCCCTCAAAGAGAGCGAGGGTGATAAGGACAAAGCCGTCGAGTGGCTGCGTCAGAAGGGCATTGCTTCTGCAGAGAAGAAGTCCGGCCGTGCCGCGGCTGAAGGTGCCATCGGCAGCTACATCCACACCGGCGCTCGCGTTGGTGTGCTGGTTGAAGTGAACTGCGAGACCGACTTCGTGGCCCGCGGCGACATCTTCCAGGAGCTCGTCCGCAACGTGGCGATGCAGGTGGCTGCATGCCCCAACGTGGATTACGTCAAGGTCGAGGACATCCCTGCTGAAGTTGCAGAGCGCGAGAAGCAGATTGAGATGGGCCGCGATGACCTCGCCGGCAAGAAGGAGGAGATGAAGGAGAAGATTGTCGCTGGCCGGATCGGCAAGCGCCTCAAGGAGATGTCCCTCCTTGACCAGCCCTACATCAAGGACAGCGGCATGACCGTTGACCAGCTCGTCAAAGAAGTCTCCGGCAAGATCGGCGAGAACATCCAGGTGCGTCGCTTCGTCCGCTTCAACCTGGGCGAAGGCATCGAAATCGAGAAGATGGATTTCGCTGCTGAAGTGGCTGCCATGCAGGCTGCCTGATCGGGAGGTCCCCTCTCAGCGCACTGTCGGTGGACTCCAACGTTCGATCCCTCGACGAGGCCAAGGCTCAACTCCTCTCGCTGCTCGAGCAGCAAGAGGAGTTCACCCCGGCCCTTTACCGCGATTTGGCCCTGTACCTTCAGGTCCTGCGCGATGGCCTGTTGCACAGCGTGCAACAGGCCTGTTTTCATTTGGCCACCCAGGTGGTCCCTGAGCGCTACAACCAGCTTTCCCCTGAGCGCCGCGAGACCTTCCAACGTCGTCTGCAGAGCTTGGTCAAGCGCTCCTGCTCCCTGTTGACGGTCGAGCAGGTGATGGGCCTGGCCGCCCAGCAGGCGCGTAAGCAGGAGCAGCGGCAGCTGCAGGAACAACAAAAGATCCTCCAAACGATGCTGGAGGGCCGTGAGGCTGCGGAGGAGTCAGCCCCTGTCGATGCCAGCCCCGATCCCCAATCGGTCAACTTGAGCCTGGATCTGCCGCTGGCGGCTGATCTCTTCGACAGTGGTGTTCCCGGTCTGCCCTCCCTGAGCCAGCACCAGCAGTCCAGCGAGGAGGCCGCCCGCCCACCTGAGCCAGCGCCTCCCGAAGAGGATTTGGCGCTGTTGCAGTCCCTCTTCACGATGGCCTCGGAGACTCTCTCCTCTGGCGCAACGGATCGTGCGGACGAGGATGACGAAGGCCAGGCCAGTGCTGGTTCTCCCTTCGCCTCGACCTTGGCGGAGGTCACCCGATCGCAGTTGCCCAAGGACCCCTTGCTGCAGGTGCGCTGGTGGGCGCATTTCGATCGGGCCCTGCGCCGCCGCCTGCGCAACCTCTCCCACGCCATCAACGTCGAGATGATGCGGGTCGGCCTGGCCCAAGGCTTGCTGCCCTTGAACCTGTTGGATGCCGTTCTGGATGGCCATGTGGAGGCGCTGCCTGCTCCCGCGAATGTGCTGCGGATGGCGCTGCCGCTCACGCTGAATCCGGTTGCACCAGCCAGCGCCCCGACTGAGGTGCTGACCCTTCTCCTGCGCAGCGGCGATTTGGAGTTTGAGCAACCCCGTTTGCGAACCTGCCGCCAGCGGCTCGAACAGCGGCGCCGCACATTGCGCACAATGGCCAAGCGGTATCGCACCTGGCAGAGCCGGGTCAGCGCCCTCGAGGCAGAGCAGCAGTGGTTCAAGGACAGCGCCCCACCCCAGGATCCAGCGGCGGATCGCACCTAGCGGTCCAGGCCTGGTTGCGTCCTCTGCAGCAGGCCTTGCAGCTCGAGGCTGACCGCGGTTTTGAGGATTTGCTGGGACGCAAGGAACGCTTTAGTGCGTTTCTTCAGCGGGCCTTGGCGTCTCCACCCGAGGACCTGGATCTCCAGCGTTTTTCAGGCCTCGGGGAGTTGTCCAGCGACTTTTCCCGCTACGGGGCGTTGAGCCAATCCAGGCGGCAGAGCTTGGTGCGCCGCTGCCGGCAGTACCTCTTCGAGCTGCAACGGGCTGTTCAGCCGGTCCAGCCGGTTGCCCCTCCCCGCCTGCGAGTTGTGTCAGCACCCCCCTCGGGCAGTACGACGCCGGCCCAGGTCATCCGTCCAGAGACTCCGCTGAGTGAGGTCCGCGGAGTGGGTCCCAAAAGCGCGACCCGGCTCGCAGCACTTGACCTCTGGCTGGCCCGGGATCTGGTCCGCTACTACCCGCGGGACTACCTCGATTACGCCAATTTGGTCCGCATTGCGGGCCTCGAGCCAGGCAAGACAGCCACCATCGTTGCGACGGTGCGCCGCAGTCACAGTTTCACCAGCCCGCGTAACCCCAACCTCTCAATCCTGGAGCTCCATCTGGCCGATGTGACGGGCCGCATTCGGGTCTCCAAATTCTTTGCGGGCAAACGCTTCAGCTCCCCTGCCTGGCTCAAGGCCCAGCAGCGCAACTACCCCGTGGGGGCCTCCGTCGCCATCAGCGGCCTGGTTAAGGAGACGCCCTATGGCCCTGCTTTTCAGGATCCGTTGATGGAGGTCCTGGAGAGCCCGTCGGCAACGGTCCGCAGTGAGCAGATTGGACGCTTACTCCCGGTTTATGGCCTGACGGAGGGTCTGACGGCCGATCGGCTCCGCAACCTGATGCGCCCGGTGGTGGCAGCTGCGCGCCATTGGGGTGATCCTCTCCCCGCGGCTGTGCAGTCCCGTGAAGGCCTCGTGGCGCTGCCGGAGGCCCTGCTTCAAATCCACGGGCCCAGCAACCAGGAAAGCTTGAGCGCGGCCCGCCATCGCTTGGTCTTTGACGAGTTCCTTGTGCTGCAGCTCGGCTTGCTGCAACGGCGCCGCCAGCTGACCAATCGCCCGGCCCCCGCGTTGGCGGTGGAGGGCGATGCGTTGCTTCAGGCCTTCCTCGAGCTGCTGCCCTTTCCCCTGACGGGTGCCCAACAGCGTGTCCTAGCGGAGATCCGCGCCGATCTCTGCCGCGACCAACCCATGGCCCGTTTGGTCCAGGGCGATGTTGGCAGTGGAAAAACCGTGGTGGCCATTGCCGCGCTGCTGACGGCCATTGATTCGGGCTGCCAAGGGGCCCTGATGGCCCCCACCGAGGTTCTGGCTGAACAGCACTACCGCAAGCTCTGCGAGTGGCTGCCGCAGTTGCATGTCACCTGCGCCCTGTTGACCGGTTCAACGCCGCTGCGCCGGCGACGTGAACTGCTTGCGGATCTGGCCAACGGCACCTTGAAAATGTTGGTGGGCACCCATGCGCTCTTGGAGGACCCCGTCCAGTTCCAGCGGTTAGGTCTGGTGGTCGTCGATGAGCAGCACCGCTTTGGCGTTCATCAGCGCAACCGCCTACTCGACAAGGGACTGCAGCCCCATCTCTTGACGATGACGGCCACGCCGATTCCCAGGACTTTGGCCCTCTCAATCCATGGCGACCTGGAGGTCAGCCAGATCGATGAATTGCCGCCCGGGCGTACGCCAATCCGCACGAGCCTCTTGGCGGCTGCCGACCGGGATGAGGCTTACAGCTTGATCCGCGAGCAGGTGGCCCTGGGTCAACGGGCCTACGTCGTTCTTCCCCTTGTGGAGGAATCGGAGAAGCTCGATTTGCGCTCTGCGGTTGATGTTCATCAGCAGCTCAGCGAGCAGGTCTTCCCCAACCTTCAAGTCGGATTGCTGCATGGCCGCATGCCCAGTGCGGACAAGCAAGCGGCGATTACGGCGTTTGCCAGTGGTGAGACCCAGGTGCTAGTCAGCACCACCGTGGTCGAGGTGGGCGTGGATGTGCCGGAGGCCAGTGTGATGGTGATTGACCACGCCGATCGCTTTGGACTGGCCCAGCTGCACCAGTTACGGGGGCGTGTTGGCCGTGGCGCTGCCGCCTCCTACTGCCTGCTGGTGAATGACAGTCGCAATGCCCTGGCCCGTCAGCGACTGGAAGTCTTGGTGCGCTCGAACGATGGGTTCGAAATTGCCGAGATGGACCTGCGCTTGCGTGGCCCTGGTCAAGTGCTGGGCACTCGCCAGAGCGGTTTACCGGATTTGGCCCTCGCCAGCCTGACCGACGACGGCGAGGTGCTCGAGCAGGCCCGCCGGGTCGCGCAAGAGATCGTCTCGGTGGACCCGGATTTGGCGCAACATCCCGGTCTTGCCAAAGTGCTGCACGACCAGCGACACCGGGTCGCCCAAGCCGCCCGCTTGAACTGATGCCCCTACGGCCTTGGAGTGCGATCCCCATTCGCGATTGCGCTGAGTCGCTCGATCCCTTGCCCGAGGCCTTCTTCCGCATCGAGCCGCATCCCTACGCCGCTGTCGGTGCTCCCTATGGCGAGGGTGCCACACCGTTTCGCCTGCGTCGTGGTGTCATCCAGCGCCTTCTGCGGGCGCAGGAGACGCTGCAAGCCCTCGGCCTCGGCTATCGACTGGCGATCTTTGATGCCTGGCGCCCGATTGCCGTGCAGCGCTTCATGGTCGACTACACCATCGGCATTAGGTGTGAGGCTCAAGGATTGGATCCCCAGCAGGATCGTCCTGAAGTCCGTTCCGTGATTGAAGAGGTCGGACGTTTTTGGGCCCCCCCAAGCTTGGACCCCATGACCCCTCCACCCCACAGCACAGGCGGGGCCGTCGACTTGACCTTGCTGGATCGCTCCCAACAGCTCGTCGATATGGGTTCGGACATCGATGCGATTGGAGCGGTCTCAGAACCCAACCACTACCTCGCGGTTGCGAACGATGCCGAGAACGCCACAGACCGCGAGCGCGCCTTGGCATGGCACAAGCGGCGCAGCCTGTTGGCCGATGCCATGGCTGAAGCCGGATTTGCGCAGCACCCCAACGAGTGGTGGCACTTCAGCTATGGCGATCAGCTGTGGGCCTGGCGCACCGGCCGGAGCCTGGCGGTCTACGGCCGTACCTCAGAGGGCTGAATTGACCAGCTCTTGGACCGACTCGCGCCCAAGCTTGGCGACGTAGTCACCAAAGCTGCGGCGACCACCTGCCGCTTTCCAACCTTTGAGCAGCGGTTCGATCGTGCTCTCCAACTTTTCGAGAGGCATACGTTCCAGGTAAGGCTCCGCCAGCCGGCTGAGGTTGGGGGTTCCGCCCAGCCACAGCTGGTATTGATTGACGCCATCACCGACCAACCCCAGTTCCGCCATATAGGGACGGGCGCAACCGTTCGGGCAGCCCGTCATGCGCACCAGGATTGATTTTTCGATCTCCAGGCGCCGCAGTTGTGCATCGAGACGCTCCAGCACATTCGGAAGGATGCGTTCGGCTTCAGTGACAGCAAGACCGCACAGGGGAAGCGCCGGACAGGCAATGGCATGGCGAGCCAGCAGGTCGGGAGCGTCCGGGGTCTCAACGCCAAGGGCGCTGAGGGCGTCTTTCACCGCAGCCCGTTGAGCCGTTCCGATATTGCACAGCAAGAGGTCCTGGTTCGGGGTCAACCGAATCTCCAGTTGATAGGTCTCCACCAGCTGACGCAAACCGCGCTTGAGGTCACCGGAAAGACGCCCGCACAGCAGCGGGATCCCCACGAACCACTTGCCTGCACTGATGCGATGCCAGCCCAGGTAGTCCTCCAACTTGGCCTTGGGCTCAACCCGCAGTCCCTTGATGGGATGGGAGAAGTACTTGGCCTTGAGTTCCTCCTTGAACCAGCGAATGCCCTGGTCGTGAATCAAGTACTTCAGGCGGGCGTGTCGCCGGTTGCTGCGGTCACCGTGATCCCGTTGCAGGGCAAGGATCGCTTGGACCAAGTCAAAGACGTGTTCCGCTGCCACATAACCCAGGGGATCAGCGGTGCGGGCGAAGGTCTCTTCTTTGTTGTGGGTGCGGCCCATGCCACCACCGACATAGACATTGCAGCCCCGCAGTTCGCCATTGGCGTCGGCAAAGGCCACGAGGCCGATGTCTTGGGTCAGCAGGTCAACGGAGTTATCGCCGGGGACCGTGACAGCCACCTTGAATTTGCGCGGCAGATACGTGCCGCCGTAGAGGGGTTCGTTGGCATCACCGCTGAAGACGCCACCCTCGTGCTGGCGTGAGCGTGCCTTCTTCACCGCCCGGGTGGGCTTGATCCGATAGCTCAGATCGCCGTCGACCCAGAGGTCGAGATAACTGCCCTCAGCCGACTGGGGGCTCAGGACATCGGCGATGTCATTCGCCAACTGACGGGCTGCTGGATACCCACCTTTTTCGAAGGGGGCAGCCGGAGCCATCACATTCCGGTTGATATCGCCGCAGGCCGCGAGGGTGGATCCCATCGAGCGGACGATGGTTCCGATGACCTCCTTGAGGTTGTCCTTGCGGATGCCGTGCATCTGGAAGGCCTGCCGGGTCGTGGCCCTCAGGGTCCCGTTCCCCAGACGATCCGCCAACTCATCCATCGCCAAATAGAGGCCCGTGGAGACGCGCCCGGCAGGACTGCGCAAGCGCAGCATCATTTGCCAGTCCTTCTCTTGGCCCTTCTGGCGGTTTTCGCGGTTGTCCTGCTGATAGCTGCCGTGGAACTTCAGGAGCTGGACGGCACCGTCACTGAAATGGCTGAGGTCGTTCTCCAGCTCGGCGGCGAGGGGATCCTTGAGGTAGCCGCTATCGGCTTTGAGCTGCTCAAACTTGGTGCGCTCGGCGCCAGTGGCGATCGAAGGGGAAAACGTCCGTTCCTCAGGGCTGTTTTGCTCTACGGACTGCCCTACGGACACGCTCACGCACCAGGTTCTACTTGTGCTTCGAAGGTAGCGAAGCGCCGATCTGGCTTGGGACTGGGGCCGTTTCAATAAGCTGAGCGGCTGCCGAGGCCCCCCGCTCCGTGTCCACCTTTCTGCTTGAGATCGGGACCGAGGAGTTGCCCGCGGATTTCGCCCGCCTCGCCTTGCCGCAACTGGAGCAGCAGGTCAAGCGTGATCTCGAGGCGGCCCGACTGAGCTTTGGTCAGGTCGAGACGACCAGCACCCCGCGCCGCCTTGTCGTTCAGGTGGCCGACCTCGCTGAGGTCTCCCCGGACCTTCGCGATGAACGCAAGGGGCCGCCCGCTGCCCAAGCCTTTAAGGACGGGGTGCCGACCCAGGCCGCCATGGGTTTTGCCAAACGCTGCGGCATCGATCCCGCCGATCTCGAAGTGCGCGAGACCCCCAAGGGGCCCTTTGTCTTTGCTGAGGTGCTGGAGAAGGGACGTCCCGCCCGTGAACTGCTCGCTGAGGTCATTCCTCAGTGGATTTCCGCCTTGCAGGGCCGCCGCTTCATGCGTTGGGGTGTTGGTGAGAGCCGTTTCTCCCGCCCCGTGCGCTGGTTGGTGGCCCTTCTTGGCACCGAGTTGATCCCGGTCACCCTCTCGGGCAGTGACCCGGTGGTGCAGTCCGGCCAGACCAGCCGCGGCCATCGCCTCTACAGCGACGCTGTCGCGATCCCATCTGCAGACGATTACGCCTCCGCCCTGGCCGGTGCAGGTGTCGTTGTGAGCCGCAATGAACGCGCTTCAACCATCCGTACAGCTGTGGAAGCCAGTGCTGCAGCCTTGGATGCGGTTCCGGACCTTCCTGAAGACCTGTTCGAGGAGCTGACCGATCTGGTCGAGACCCCCCTCTTGATCGAGGGCAGCGTCGCCGACCACTACCTTGCGCTGCCAGCGGAAGTGTTGAGCACCGTCATGCGTGCCCATCAGCGCTACGTGCCGCTGTATCGCAAGGATGCGGATTCGGATCCCTTGGCTTTGGATGCGCACAAGAGTCTGTTGGCGCGGTTCCTCTGCATCGGCAACGGCCTGGCCGAAGCCACCGCCACCGTTCGACGCGGCAATGAGCGCGTCTTGAAGGCACGACTGGCTGATGCCGAGTTCTTTGTGCAGGCCGATCGGGCGATCCCCAGCATTGACCGCCGCGATCAGCTCAAACGGGTGACCTTTGCCGAAGGGTTGGGCAGCCTCCTGGACCGGGTGGAACGCCTCGAGTGGCTTACGGATGTTCTCGCGGAGCAGCTTGAGTTGCCGCAGGACTCCGTCGCCCACGCCCGTCGTGCGGCCCATCTCTGTAAGCACGATCTGGTCAGCCAGATGGTCGGTGAGTTCCCTGAGCTCCAGGGGGTGATGGGCGGCAAATACCTCCTCGCCGAAGGGGAGCCACGGGAAGTCGCCCTGGCTGTGCTCGAGCACTACCAGCCCAAGGGCGCGGGCGACGCTCTGCCCAGCTCCGTCGCTGGTGCTGTCGTGGCCCTAGCGGAACGCTTTGAGCTGCTCTTGAGCATCTACGCCAAAGGTGAGCGTCCGACGGGCTCGTCGGACCCCTATGCCCTTCGTCGGGCTGGCAATGGCATCCTTCAGATTCTCTGGGATCAGGGTTGGAGCCTCAACCTCCAGACCCTGCTGGAGCGGGCCACCTCCCATTGGGCGGGGCTGCTGCCGGCCTTCAATGTTGATTCCTCCGCCCTCGCGGCTGAGCTGGGCGAGCTGTTGCGACAACGGCTGCAGAGCTTGCTGGAGGAGGCCGGCACCGATGCTGATCTGGTTCAGGCCGTCGCCGGTGACGGGGTGTCTTTGGCGCGTGTTCTGGCTGATCCGGCCGATGCCCGTCAGCGGGCTGCGCTGCTTCAAACCCTCCGCTCTGCCGGTGACCTGGCGGCCGTACAGGCCGTGGTGACCCGTGCGGCCAAGTTGGCCACCAAGGGCGAACTGCCCAAGAGCGTCCTCTCCGCCCAAACCGTTGTGGACAACAGCCTCTTCGAAAAGGCCAGCGAAGCGGCCATGCTTGCGGTCCTCAACGGCTTGGAGCCCATTGCCACCGGATCGGATCGCGATCGTTACAGCCAATTGGCCCAAGGCTTGATCGCCGGGTCCTCGGCCCTGGCGAATTTCTTCGATGGAGATGACAGCGTGATGGTGATGGCTGAGGATCCAGCTGTGCGCACCAACCGCCTGAATTTGCTTGGGGTTCTCAACAATCAGGCTTCGGTTTTGGCCGACTTCAGCCGCATCAGTAGCTGAGGCGCAGGTCTTAGCCTGTGAAGAACCGAGCGGGCAATCAGCTGACGACTCTGAATCGATCCCTCGAACGGAATCAGCCTTTAAGTCGCCGCGATTTTTCCCTCGCTCCGTTCCGGCAATCCAGTAATGCCAGGGCTTTGTGGCAACTGACGGTGACGTTGGTTCCCATCGCGCTGCTGTGGGCGTCCATCCCTGCCCTTGCTGCTGAGCCCACTCTGCGTTGGCTGATCGCTCCGGTGTTGCTCGCACTGGTGCTGTTTTCGGCCCGCAGCTTCTCGCTGATGCATGACTGCGGTCACAACACGCTGTGGTCGTCGTCCCTCGGCAATCGCGTCACTGGATTTGCCCTGGGGTGCCTGAATGCCATCCCGCAATTCCCTTGGTCCAGGGGGCATGCGTTTCACCACAAGCACAACGGCAATTGGGAGGTCTATCGGGGGCCTTCGTCACTGTTGACCGTGGAGCACTTTCTGCGTTTGTCCCCAGCGGCGCAGTGGCGCTATCGCCTGACCCGCCACCCCTTGATGTTGTTTCCAGGCGGCTTTTTCTACCTGGTCATTCGCCCAAGGCTGCAGCTGTTGCTTGGGATGGTGGAGTTCGCTGGCGCGGCGATGCAGTTCGCCATCGCATCGCCGCGTAGTGGTTTCCAAGCCTGGAAACGCTTCGTGCTGACCTTTAAATCAAGCCATTGGTACACAACGGGTGAGTGGTTGGACCTGTTGGCTAACAACATCGTTGTTCTCTCCAGCTGGTACTTGATGGCGGCCTGGCTTGGGCTGGGTCTCTTTCTGACCTGTTATTCCGTCGTCATGGCCTGTTCCGCGGCCATGTTTATCTGCGTCTTCTTTGTTCAGCACAATTTCAGGGGGTCCTACACCAGTGGAACCCGCGGCTGGAGTTACTTCAAAGGGGCGATTGATGGCAGTAGCAATCTTGTTCTGCCGGAAGTGCTGAATTGGTTCACCGCCGACATTGCCTTCCACTCGGTTCATCATCTCTGCGAGCGGATTCCCAATTACAGACTGCGGGACTGCCATTGTTTGCATTCGGAACTGCTCAAGGGCTGCACCTACCTGGGTCTGAGGGATATCCCGCGCTGCTTTGATTTGATTCTTTGGGACTCAAATGCCGAGGAACTAGTCAGCATTGATGAGGCGCTGACTGCAGCAGCTCGCTGAAAACTTCTCGCAAGCAGTTTTAGCTTACGAACCACCAACGAGATCCCCAGCTGCACGCTGCGGGGGGTATCCCTTGCATGCGGAACTGCATCAGGGCTCGACTCCGTTGATCCTGATGTCATTGTCCGCGCTGTTTTGATCTGATTCTTCAGACTCAGACACCGAAGCACGCGTCAGCATTGAAGAAGCGTTGGGCGATACGGCCTGCCGG
>JAAZUZ010000029.1 GCA_018623875.1 Synechococcus sp. HW_metabat.21 | reverse complement strand
GACCCCGACCAGGCTCTTGCCCTGTTGCAGGGCCTCATAGGCGAGCTTGGTGACGGCGTCAGCCATGGGCGGGATTCAAGTGCAATCAAGCGACGTCCATTTCAGCCGATGAAACGGCACTGCCGTGGCCCTGTATCGCCCTGAACCCAGGTCAAGATTGATGGAGTTACGGAATATTTGGTAGCAACCGCTACAGAATGAAGGGGTGAAGCAGGAAGGAGAGGGCTGATGATCGATTCCACCCCTACCGCTCGCTTAAACGAGCCCCACTACGTCGCCTGGGTGCGGGAGCGCCAGCGCAGTGCCCGTCGCGTCTCTGGTTGGTTATCCCAGCGCCGTGCCAAGCCCGATTTGGACCATGAGGAACGGGTGGATGCCCAAACGTTGGTCTGGGCCGAGCGCCATGCCCATGAGCACCGGCTGCATGACAGCGCCCTCGAGCAACTCCGTCACAACTGAGTTGGCATAAAAAAGCCCCGGCTTAGGCCGGGGCAGTGGTCGCTGCGACGCGTCGATCAGGCGTCGTAGTACATGGTGAATTCGTGGGGGTGGGGCCGCTGGCGCAGCTGCTGCACCTCCTCGTACTTCAGGTCGATCCAGTTGTCGATGAAGTCTTCGGTGAAGACGCCACCGGCCAGCAGGTATTCGTGGTCGGCCTTGAGGGCTTCAAGGGACCCGTTAAGGGAGGCGGGGACGGTGGAGATCTTCGCCAGTTCCTCGGCGGGCAGCTCGAAGAGGTCGACGTCGGTGCCGTTGCCGGGATCGATTTGGTTCTTGATGCCGTCGATGCCAGCCATGAGCATGGCGGCAAAGCCCAGATAGGGGTTGGCCAGGGCGTCGCCCGAGCGGAACTCCAGGCGCTTGGCTTTGGGATTCGAGCCGGTCAGAGGGATGCGAACGGCGGCGGAGCGGTTCCCCTGGGAGTACACCAGGTTCACAGGAGCCTCGAAGCCCGGCACCAGACGCTTGTAGCTGTTCGTGGTGGGGTTGGTGAAGGCCAGGAAGCTGGGGGCATGCTTCAGCAGACCACCGATGTACCAACGGGCGGTCTGGGAGAGATTGGCGTAGGTGCCGTCGCCCCACATCAGGGTGTCGCCGTTCTTCCAGATGCTCTGGTGGACGTGCATGCCGCTGCCGTTGTCGGCAAAGATCGGCTTCGGCATGAACGTGGCGGTTTTGCCGTACTTCTTGGCAATGTTGCGCACGACGTACTTGTAGATCATCACGTTGTCGGCCGCGGTGATCAGCTCGGCGAACTTCATGCCGAGCTCGTGCTGGGAGGTGGCCACCTCGTGGTGGTGCTTCTCGATGGGAACCCCCAAGGAGCCCATGGTGAGGAGCATCTCGGTCCTCATGTCCTGAAGGGTGTCGTTGGGGGCAACGGGGAAGTAGCCCTCCTTCAGTTGGATTTTGTTGGCGAGGTTTCCACCCTCCTCAACACGATCGGTGTTCCAGGGGTTCTCGATCGAGTCAACGCTGTAGAAGCTCGAGCCGTTGGCGCTCTTGTATCGGACGTCGTCAAAAACGAAGAACTCGGGCTCTGGTCCGAAGTACGCGGTGTCGGCAAGACCGGTGGAGCTCAGATAGTCCAGGGCCTTTTGAGCCAGGGCCCGCGGGCAGCGGGAGTAGGGCTTGCCGCTACGGGGCTCCTGGATCGAGCAGATCAGGCTGAGGGTCTTGTGGCCATAGAAGGGATCGATCCAGGCGGTATTCGGGTCGGGCACCATGGCCATGTCCGACTCGTTGATGGCTTTCCAGCCGCGGATCGAAGAGCCATCAAAGGCCACGCCCTCGGTGAAGGCTTCTTCTTCCACCAGGTCAGGGGTGA
The DNA here is from genome assembly GCA_018623875.1 of Synechococcus sp. HW_metabat.21. Classification (GTDB taxonomy): domain Bacteria; phylum Cyanobacteriota; class Cyanobacteriia; order PCC-6307; family Cyanobiaceae; genus Vulcanococcus. Next base: position 12,187 of record JAAZUZ010000029.1, on the reverse strand, counting down.
CCGTGAGGTGTTGCCACTTGCCGTGGAGATCAATGAACTTCAGGTCAATCAGTTCAATGCCTTCGTCCTTGATCTGACGGAGGACGTCCTGGGCGGTCTTGGCCATGACGTGTTGAAAGTGGCTGGGTGGGTGCCCGCCTATACCGGGCGGCAGTGACCGTACGGACTGGGTTGGGGCCTTCTTTGTATCACCGGTAACCAAATGGGCGACTGATCGGCCTGCTTTTGGTCTGCCCCCTGGTTTGAGTAACCGTTTCTGTCAACTTCTTCAGAGGCTCGCTCCAGCAAGGGATCTGGACGTTTGCCGGTGCTACGGTCCGCCTCAGGTGCGTCGATCTCTCACCCCCATGCGTGATGCCATCACCGGTCTGATCGGCCGTTACGACCAGCTGGGTCGTTATCTCGATGGGTCGGCCCTCGACCGCATCGCCACCTATTACTCCGAGGCCGCCCTGCGTCTGGCCGCGGTCGAGCTGATTAACCGCGAGGCCGCGGAGATCGTCCGTGAAGCGAGCCAGCGTCTCTGGCAGGCCGATCCTGAGCTTCTCCTCCCTGGGGGGAATGCCTACACCACCCGTCGGTGGGCGGCCTGCCTGCGCGACATGGACTACTTCTTGCGCTACGCCAGCTACGCACTGGTGGCCGACGACAGCACGATCCTCAACGAGCGGGTTCTCAACGGCCTCGATGACACCTACAAGAGCCTGGGCGTTCCGACTGGCCCCACCGTTCGCAGCATCTCCCTGATGGCCGACGTCATCAGCGAGAAGTTGCTCGATGCCGGCGCCGCCAGTGCCGAAGCGATCAATTCCGTTGTCCGTGCTCCCTTTGAGCACCTTTGCCGCGGTCTTGGCGTGACCAACGTCCGCGCCCGCTGATTGGTCGCACCTGCGACTGCGTAGTCTCAACCCATCCAGCCCCCTCCCAGGCCTTGGCTTCCATCACCTCAACCGTGTCTGATCGGCATCGGCTGTCGCTTGCTCCGATTGATACTCCGGAGCGCCTGCTGTTGGGACCCGGCCCCTCCAATGCCCACCCCACCGTTTTGGAGGCCCTGAGCCGTTCTCCAATCGGCCACCTGGATCCCCTCTATGTGGCCCTGATGGGGGAAGTCCAGGAGTTGCTCCGCTACACCTGGCAAACCGATAACCGCCTGACCCTGCCGATGAGTGGCACCGGCTCGGCAGCGATGGAAGCCACGATCGCCAACATTGTCGAACCGGGCGACACCGTCCTGGTTGCGGTGAAGGGCTATTTCGGGCTGCGTTTGCAGGACATGGCCGGGCGCTACCGGGCCAATGTCCAGACCATCGAGAAGCCCTGGGGTGAAGCCTTCAGCCTCGAGGAGATCGAGGCGGGCCTCAAGCAGCACAAGCCAAAGCTTCTGGCGATGGTGCATGCCGAGACCTCAACGGGTGTCTGTCAACCGATGGATGGCATCGGTGAACTCTGCCGTCAGCACGATTGCCTGCTGTTGCTGGACACCGTCACCTCCCTTGGCGCTGTCCCCCTTTTCCTCGACGACTGGAAGGTTGATCTCGCCTACAGCTGCAGTCAGAAAGGACTGAGCTGCCCTCCAGGTCTGGGTCCCTTCTCCATGGGTCCCCGTGCTGAGGAGAAGCTCGCCGCCCGAAGCGGCAAGGTCCCCAACTGGTATCTGGATGTCAGCCTCTTGAACCAGTACTGGGGAAGTGATCGGGTCTATCACCACACAGCCCCGGTGAACATGAACTTCGGCATGCGGGAAGCCCTCCGCTTGATCGCTGAGGAGGGTTTGGAGAACGTTTGGTCGCGTCACCGCCGCAACGCTGAGCGACTCTGGAGCGGACTGGAGCGCTTGGGCCTCGAACCCCACGTCCCGCTCGAACTGCGCCTGCCCACCTTGACCACCGTTCGCATCCCTGAGGGGGTGGACGGCAAGGCCTTTACGACCCACCTGCTGAACAAGCACGGCATCGAAGTGGGCGGAGGCCTCGGCGCCCTGGCTGGAAAGGTCTGGCGGATTGGCCTGATGGGCTACAACAGCCGCGAGGAGAACGTCGACCTGCTGCTCAATCTCTTGGAGCAGGAGTTGCCGGCCTTCCGTTCTTCAGCTCCTGCCGTTGCAGCCGCCGTTGCCTGAACCAGCGCTCTAGCGCACTGCGGCAGTCCGGCTCCAGCACGCCCCCCACGACCTCCATGTGGTGGTGCGCGCTGGGGTCTTCCGCCAAGTTCAGGCATCCCCCCAGGGCACCTCGCTTGGCGTCGTGGGCCCCAAAAATCACCCGCCCCATACGTGCTTGCACGAGGGCTCCGGCACACATCGGACAGGGCTCCAGCGTCACGATCAGGCTGCAGCCGTTGAAGCGCCAGTCACCCCTGAGCCGTGCGGCCTGCTCGAGGGCCATCAGCTCGGCGTGCCCCAGGGGGCGTTGCTCCAAATGCCGGCGATTCACCCCCCAACCCACGGCCCGTCCCTGTTCGTCCAGCACCACTGCGGCGACAGGAACCTCACCCATCTCTCCCATCTGCGCAGCGCGGCGCAGCAGGCGTCCCATCCAGATTTCGTGTTCCTGAACTGCGTGCAAACCCGACGCCCATCGGCAGGCTTCTTGAACCATGCCAGCACGGCGGACCCGACGACACGGGACAATGGCCGCTGACCGCCCAGGGCCATTGGCTCACCTCGATCCGAGCCAGCCACAGAGCAGCCTGGCCTGCTTTCCAGATCCCCTGCGGGATGATCCGGCTTTGGAAGCCTTTCTGCGGCAAGCCAGCGATCGGCTCTGTCAATGGTGGGCCGGATCGGAGCAGCGCTCGCCCCTGCCTCTCCTCAGCGTTCTTCCGGAGGCGGCTCCGCTGCAACAGGGTTTGAGCCCTGAGGCTTTGCTTGAGGACCTCCAGCTGGTGATGGATGGGGCCTACAACCCCGTTCACCCCGGGGCCATGGCCCATTTGGATCCGCCACCGTTGACCGCTTCGGTCGCGGCGGATTTGGTCTGTGCGGGCCTCAACAACAACCTGCTGGCCGAGGAACTTTCGCCAAGCCTGTCGCGGTTGGAACGCAGCTTGACCACCTGGATGGCTGAGGAGCTGGGCCTGGGTGAGACAGCCGGTGGCGTCGCAGCCAGCGGTGGCAGCTTGAGCAATTTGATGGCTCTCGTTGTGGCCAGGCACCAGGCAGGCCTGGGATCAACGCAGGACCTGACCGTCTTCTGCAGCGCTGATGCCCATGTCTCGATCAGCAAGGCGCTGGTCGTGATGGGTTTGCCTTCGGGGTGTCTGCAGGCCGTCGAGACGGATGCGGAGGGGTGTCTCTCCTGTGAGGCCCTTTCCGAGGGGCTGCTAGCGGCAGAGCGCGCTGGCCGGGCCGTGCTTGCTGTGGTGGCCACCGCTGGCACCACTGTTCGTGGCGCGATTGATCCCTTGGCCACCATTTCTGACCTGTGCCGTCGCCACGGCGTTTGGCTTCATGTCGACGGCGCGATCGGTGCTGTCTTTGGCTTGAGCCCGAGCCACCGCCAGCTGGTGCCTGACCTTGATCGGGCCGACTCCCTCACGGTGAATCCCCAAAAGCTGCTGGGCATCACCAAAACCTCGTCCCTTCTTCTGCTGAAGCGTCCCGAGTTGTTGGCGGCCTGTTTTGGCACCGGGTTGCCCTACATGGAACCCAGCTGGGCCGATGCCCATGGCGGCGAATGTGGGATTCAGGGCACACGCCCCGCTGAAATCCTCAAGCTTTGGCTTGGTCTACGTCAGCTGGGCCGTGACGGGATCGATACCCTCTTGCAGGGCGCCCTGGTCCGCCGTGCTGAGTTGCAGCGTCAACTCGCGGCTTTGCCCTTGACGCTGCGAAGCGGCCCGTTGCATCTGCTGGCCTTCACGCCATCCCACCTGGATGCGATCGAGGCCGAAGCGTGGTCCGTTCAGACTCGGCAGCGCCTGCTGGAGCAGCAGCTCATGCTCTCCCGCCCCTTCTATGCCGGACGGCACCACCTCAAAGCAGTGCTGGGCAATCCCAACACCCGCTCCACTGACTTGGCGGCGGTGGCCTCCGTCATCCACGACTCCCTTCTGACATGACGCAACCCAACCCTCAAGGCCGCTGGGTCGCGATCGTGACCGGCGCGATTTCGATCCTGATTGCCGTTGCTTACCTGGCCTTCATCACGGTTCTCGATGCCCGCGGTCCGCTGCAACCGCCTCCGCCGGAGGCCTTCAGGGATGCTGCTGGGGGCGTGGCGGCAGTTGACCCTGCTTCCCCTGACGCTGCAACGGCTCCACCACTCGGTTGATGGCGGCACTCAAAAAGGCATTGAGTGCCGATTCCCGCTTGTTGAGGTCGTACTGACGCTGAACGACTTCCTGAATCCCGCCGTCGCCCCAATCTTGGTCCTGCTGGAAGTAGGTGATGAAGCTGCGGCCCGCGATTCGGGTGAGCCAACCGGCTCCAACCGCTTGAACCGCACGACTGAGCAGTAAGGCCGGAAGGTTCAGGCTGAGGGCCGCGCTGATCAGGCTGATCCCTCCCTTGATCAGGCCCAAGCTCGCCAAGGTCCGTCCCACGGAAACGGCCAACTCCTGGGCGGATGCTTTGGAGAGGCTCACGCCATAGACGCGGCCGATCTCCATCACCATCTGCGCGTTGACCGCAGCTGCCCCAAGCAGATCCACCCCCGGTAAGGGCGTTGCCGCCAGGACCCCCGCGCTAATCCAGCTGTACCGGTCCACCACCGCTTCGGCATCCAGCTGCCGCTGCTCACTAAGCAGCCGCCGCCCCGCCTCGCCCAGGCGGCTGCTTTGCATGAGGATGTTGTCCGCGATTAACTCCTCCCCATCGCTGTGGAGGACCTGGGCGATCCGGCGCAGAAGCCGATCGATTTCCGGCGCCGGTTGCAACGGTTTGCCCCCGGGCATCGGGACTGACTGGGGCGAGGCACTGGCCGTGATGACGTCCTCAGCGGCAATGCGCCCTTGGGTTCGCCGGCGCAATAACGCGAGCAAGCGCTTCTCTTCGTCTTCACCACGCAGGTCGCACTTGTTGAGCACCAGCAGCAGTCGTTTCCCCAGGCTTTCAAGGGCTGCAAAGACCTCAAGTTCGGCGGCGCGCAGGTCCCCATCGACGACCAAGACCAGCAGATCGGCATTGGCGGCCTGATCCCGGGCAATCTGTTCCCGCTTTTGACCTTCAATGCCGGCTTCCAAAATGCCCGGCGTGTCAATCAGGCGAATGCCCCGCTCGAGATTGCGAAGGCGCAACCGATAGCTCGTGGTCGTCGTTGTCGATCCCATCGCGGCACCGACCTCCCCGACCACATCCTTCAGTAGGGCACGAATCAGGGACGTCTTTCCAGCGGACCCCGTGCCAAAGACCACCAGCACCAGATCGCCGCGTTCGAGTTCTGCGGCGACGCGCTCGCGCTCCTGCTGCAGCGCCTTGCGCTGGACCTCATCACGGATCCCTTGGAGCAAGGCATCCAAGCCAGCAAGGTTTTGTTGGGCGGCCTCCTGACGGTTGCTGGGGGCTTCAACCTCTGAGGCGGCGGCCGGGCTGTTTCCGCTGAACACCGTCCAGCCGGAGCGACGGACACTGTTCAACCACGGCCAGGCAAAGCGTGCGATCAGGAGCGCTGCCCCTCCAAAGAGGAGCAGGGTGAAGGGACCCACTAGCCAGCTGGGCAGCAGATAGCTCAGCTGCCACAGCAGGTTGTTCACCGCTTGAAGGACGGCAGTTACGACGACCAGGACCCCGAGGGCCAGACCGAGCCACAGCCAGATTCGACCAGGGGGTTTCACGGCAGCACCTGTGGGTGGAGGTCAAGAAGGCCCCGACCACTCCTCCTGATGATCCCTTTGATTAGCGCCTGCGCCAACCGGGCAACAGAGAGAGCGCAAGGCACAGCACAGCGAGGTTGATGGCGACATCCGCCAGATTGAAGATCGGGAAGGTGATCGGTACGAACTCCAGGAAGTCGACAACCCGACCGAGACGCCAACGGTCGATCCCATTGCCGATGGCTCCACCGAGGAGAAACCCCAGACCGAGGGCTTGCCAGCGCTCCATTGGACCACTGGTTTGAATCCAGACCACCAAGCCGGCGGCGACGCCCAGGCTGACGAGGCCCAGCAGATTCGCGTTGCCCTCCAACATGCTGAAGGCCGCTCCACTGTTGAAGACCAGTCGCTGCTGCAGCAGTCCTGGAACCAGTGGGCGGATGCCCACGCCGGAGAGATGCTCGAGTGCCCACGCTTTGCTGAGCTGATCCATCAGCACGACGGCGAGAGCAATCCAATAACTCGGGGCCATCAGCGATCCAGCAACAGCAGACGGCGCGTTGGCCAGGCCAGCACGGCGACGGCGCAACACAGCAACAGTTGGGGCAGGAGCGGCCCAAGGCTGTAGGTCAACACCAACTGCGGGAGTTGTCCCCCCCAGCGTTGAAAGAGTCCCCCGAGCAGCAGGTTGGCCAAGCCACAGCCCTGGAGGATCAACAACCCCAAGACTGCCGCTCCCAAAAGGTTCAATAGGTCACCCATGTCCTGCTGCTGAGCTAGCCGTCCCGTCAGCCAGGCCGCTGGTAGAAATCCCGCCAGGTAGCCAAAGGCTGGATCGCTCAGGTAACTCAGTCCTCCTCCGCTTTGGAAGACCGGCAGTTGGAAGAGGCCCAGGCTGATGTAGGCCATGCCGGCCAACATCGCTGGGCGATGTCCGCAGACCAGCGCCGTGAAGAGCAGAGCCGGCACCTGCAGCGTCATCGGCAAGGGCAGCACATCGATCCCCTGTTCCCCTGGCCACGGGATTGCCGCCTGAATTAACCCGCCGCAGAGAATGAGGAGTAATCCGGCTAAGGCACCACTCCAGTTGGCAAGGGCGCGCACAGTTGGCCTCTCAGTGCGACCATCCTGCAGGAGAGTGGTGGTCTTGCAAGGACCGATGTCTCAGGAATCCATCAGTGTTGGCACCCAGGTGCGGTTGCTGCAGCAACCCAGCTATTTGAAAACGGCCGATGCCATGTCGATGCTCCGACCGCCGGATCTGATTGACGCGGGCGAGATCGGCCAGGTGGTGGCCTTGAAGGCCCTCGAGCAGGTGGCCGTGCGGTTCCGGCGCGGCACCTTTCTGCTCGAGCTCAAGCAACTGGAGACGCTCTAGCCCCGGTTCAGCGGGTGCTGGTTCCAGACCGTTTCGGCGACCTTGATTGCCTCGTCGGGTCCGCAAAGGCTCAGGCAGGGCTGCTGCAGTAGGGCCTTGGCCGCTTGATGCAGGTCATCCGGGGTGAGGGCCTCGGCTTCGATCAGGCATTGATCCGCAAAGTCAAAAGGCAGCCCGTGGCCCAAGACCAGGGCATGGCGATCAGCGATCTGACTGCAGGTTTGCCGGCCGAGGGCCTCCTGCCCTCGGAATTTGGCCTTGGCTAGCTCGAGTTGTTCCTCGCTGATGGGCTTCTCCAGCAGGCGCAACCACTCATTCAAGAGCTCTTGGCTGGCTTCTTTGGCGCGATCACTGGAGCTGGAGAGATGAAACACAAAGGGCGCATCGCCCAGCCGTGCCGGGTAGTGAACACCGACGTCGTAGGCCAGGCCGTGTTCCTCACGCAGGGCCACAAAGAGACGACTGGACATGCCGATGCCCAGATGACAGTGGAGCAGGCGTAGGGCCAGGGCCTGCTCGCTGCCCAGGGGGCCGGTGGTGGTCCCCAGCATCAGCACGAGTTGCTCGGTGTCGTCGAGCTTGCTGGCGAGGGAACCCCGCTTGAGACCGAGGGCTCCTGGCTGGCGGACGGGGGCCTGGGTGCTCCAGCCTTGACCATCTAGCCCCTCGAGCAATAGCCCCTCGGGCTGCTCGGGAAGCTGGCCGGCCATCACCAGTACCGCCCCGCCTTGCCCGAGCTGCTGCGTGCACTGCTGGAGCTCGGGCTGTCCCAGCTGGGCCAGCTCAGCTTCAACCCCAAGGGGGTCATGGCCGTAGGGCCCATCGCCGTAGAGCTGATGGCGCAATTGGTCGTGGGCGACCTGGAAGGGATCCTCCTTTTGCCGTTGGAGGGTCTGGAGATTTAATTGCCGCTCAAGTGTGATCTGGTCCTCGACCAACCAAGGACTGCTCACCATCTGCAGGAGCAAGGGCAGCAGCAAGGTGGCGTCATCGCTGGCGCATTTCAGGCTGATCAAGGTGCCGTCCTCGGCGGCTTCGCAGCGCAGACCTGCCCCTCGGCCTTCCACGAGATCGGCAAGGTTTTCGCCGCTCAAGCGGCCGCAGCCTCGACTCAAGACCCCTGCCAACAGCTGAGAACGACCGCGTTGACCGTTGGGATCTGCGGCGCTTCCTCCGCGGATCCAGAGCTTGGCCGAGAGGATCGCCGGGCCCGGTCGATCGATTAGCCAGAGCGGGCAGCCGCCTTGCAGTTCCCGTTGTTCCACGCCGGCTGTCCTCATGCTGGGACGGCCTCTAGAACGAAAGCCCGCTGCGGTTGCAGCTGCGGGACGAGCTCTTGGCCAAGACGCCGGCCGTCCCATTCATCCAGCCAGTCCAGTGGCGATTGGAGATTGTGCTCGCGTCCCCAGAGGGCACTGTTGCCGACCATCGCGGCGACGGCACTGGGCGCTTCGAGGCTGAAGCGGTAGCCGTTCCCGACGAGTCGACGGGCGCGATCCACTTCCGCGTCACTTGGACTCTCCTGCAGCAGACCCAACAGGACGGCATTGATCTCGGCACGAACGGCGCTGAGTTGCTCGGGTTCGCAGACCGCCTCCAGCAGGACGAGGCAGCCGGACTCCAAAACGTTCAGATCCAGATCCACGCTCTCCACCAGGCGTAATTGCTCCCGTAGCCGCTCCACGAGGCGACTGCGTCGTCCCTCCGCAAGAAGCGTTGTGATGAGATCTCCGCCAACGACTGACATCTGATCAGCGGCCCCGGGGAGTGGCCAGGCCATCAACAGCCGAGCCGCCTCGAGTCGCGGCAGTTCGAGCCGCTCCTCACCAGGTTCGAACTGGAGGGCAACCGGACGCACATCCCGCTCGGATGGCTTTAAGCCGGCCAGGGCCGAGTTTGCGAGCAGTGCATCGAGCTCTAGGGCCGCCAGGGGACCGGCCACGGAGAGACAGCAACGGTCGGCTCGGTAATGCCGGTCGTGGAAGGCGGCCATGCTCTCTGGTGTGTGGCCGAGAAGGGCCTCGCGCGCGCCAAGGATCGGAAGCCCGTAGGCGTGATTCAGGCAGCTCTGCTTGAGCAGTTGCTGAAAGGCCACCTCTTCTGGCTGATCCTCACTTTGGGCAAGTTCCTCGAGCACCACCTGGCGCTCCATGTCGAAGTCCTTGGCGTCTAGCCGAGGTTGGAGCACCAAGTCCGTAAGCAGCTCCAAGGCCTCGCCGCAGGCCTCTGGGGGAATTAAGACGTGGTAGTGGACGTCGTCGAACCCTGTTGCAGCGTTGCTGTTGCCGCCGAGGGCTTCGATGCGCAGGTCAAATTCCCCCGCTTGCAGCCTGCGACTTCCTTTGAACACCATGTGCTCTAGGAAGTGGGCGATTCCAGACTCTTCAGGGCCTTCGACGCCGCTACCCGCCCGGCACCAGAAGTCCAGGCAGACCACCGGTGCGTTCGGCAGGTCCAGTTGCACCAGGGTGGTCCCGTTGGCGAGCTGACCACGCTGCGGTTCGGGCAGCGGTGTGGTGTTCAGACCTGACAACGAGAGGAAATCTTGGGTTTGCCCCATTCTGCTGGCAGGATCGCCCAGACGGACGTCCTCGAGCCCTGATGAGTTCTGCAGCCCTGGGCATCCATCCGCTGGTTGATGGGCTTGCAGAACGCATCCGTCAGCAATGGACGTCGCTGCCTGGGCTTGAGCCGCTTGCCGTCGACCCTGAGCTCGAAGCCATTAGCGGCAGCTTGGATGGCGAGGACCTGTTCATTCGCAACGAGCTGCGCTCCAGCCGTGGTTTGCGCAAATTGCACCTTGAAACCGCACGCCTTGGTGCGGGTCTTCAGGTGTTGCACTCCGTCTTCTTCCCAGATCCCCGCTTTGATCTGCCGGTTTTTGGGGCCGACATCGTTGCCGGTCGCGGTGTTGTCTCGGCCGCCATCGTTGACCTTTCGCCCGTTGATGGGACGTTGCCGACTGCGGTCCTAGAGCGTCTTGAGGCTTTGCCCAAGCGCGAGTTCAGCCAGGAGCGGGAGCTTCCTGAGTGGGGCACGATTTTTTCGCCCTACGTTCGCTTCGTCCGCCCTGCTGATGCCGAAGAGGAGCAGCGCTTCATCGATGTGGTGAGTGATTTCCTCCAAGTCCTGGCTGAGGCGAGCCGGGATGCGACAGCTCAGCCAATCGATCACCCAGATACGGTGAGGCGACACCGCGGTCAGCTCTCGTATTGCCAGCAACAGAAGCGCAACGACAAGACTCGCCGCGTTCTCGAGAAGGCGTTCAACCCCGAGTGGGCCGATCGGTATATCGAGGAACTGCTCTTCGACGATCCCTTGCCCCTGCAGTGATGTTGCACTGGGTCCAGCGTCACCCTTGGCGCAGTGCCGGTGGGGCAGCTGCGTTGGTACTTGCGTTCGTCGCCGTGGGCCGCAGCGTCGACCGCCCGACGCCGCCCCCACCGGCCCCGGTGGTCCAACCGCGGATTGAGTCCGTTTCGGCTTTGGGGCGTCTGGAGCCCTCTGGTGATGTTCGCCAACTCGCCGCCCCGATGGGTTCGATGGGCGGTAGCCCGCGGATCACCAGCCTTTCGGTGCAAGAAGGCGATCGTGTGCAGCGCGGTCAGGTGCTCGCAACCTTTGATAACCGCCCTGGACTGTTCGCTGATCTGGCAGCTGTGAATGCCCGTATCAGCACCCTCGATCGTTCCATTGCGATGCAGCGTCGAGAGGTGCGTCGCTACCGCGAAGCCGCCCGTGAAGGGGCGGCCAGCATGGTGCTGCTGGAGGAGAAGCAGGACGAACTGCTCAAGTCCGAGGGACAACGCCGTGAAGCGCTCGCCGAGCGCCGGGGGGTGGAGGTGGACCTCAAGCACAGCCAGCTCCTCTCTCCGATCGACGGCACGGTCTTGCGCATCTATTCCAGGCCGGGTGAGCGGCCGGGTTCCGACGGCATCCTCGCGGTGGGTGCCAGCGACCGGATGGAGGCGATTGCTGAGGTCTACGAGAGCGACATTGGCCGGATCCGTCTTGGCCAGAGCGCCACGTTGATTAGCGAAAACGGCGGCTTTACGGGCAAGTTGAAGGCCTCGGTGGTCCGGATCTCCCCGCAGATCCGGCAGCGGGATGTGCTCTCCACCGACCCCACAGGTGATGCTGACGCCCGCATCGTTGAGGTGCGTCTGGCCTTGAATCCTGAAGACGCGAAGCGGGTGCAACAGCTCTCGGGCCTCAAGGTCATTGCGCGCTTCAATCCGTGAGCGTCCAGCGTTGGTTTGAGGGGGCCTGGCAGCGCCGGCGGATTCCACTGGCCCTTTTGCTGTTGACCAGGCAGCCAGTTCGGTTGGCCGTTGCCCTGGCGGGCATCAGTTTCGCCGGGATTCTGATGTTCATGCAGCTGGGCTTTCGTGATGGTCTCTTCGATGCGAGCGTCACGATCCACCGGCTCTTTGATGCCGACTTGGTGCTGATCAGTCCGCGCTCCACCAGTTCGGTGAGCATGGCCGGCTTCCCGAAACGCCGTTTGGTCCAGACCATGGCGGCACCAGAGGTCGAGGGCATCACACCTGTCCACTGGAACCTGCTGCTTTGGCGCAACCCAGAGACGCGGGGCACCCGCTCGATCCTCACCTTGGGCTTTGAGCCCAACGACCCTCTGTTCACCGATCCGACCTTGGCGCCCAAAGCCCGCGCCCTGACACAAAAGGGGAGGGTCCTGTTTGATGAACAGTCCCGCCCCGAGTTCGGTCCGGTGGCGGAGTGGTTCAAATCCGGCCGCACCGTTGAAAGTGAAATCGCTGGCAAACGGGTGCGGGTCGCGGGCTTGGTTGGTTTGGGCACCTCCTTTGGTGCGGACGGGAACCTGCTGACGAGCTCAGAGACCTTCATCGACTTGCTCCCGAATACGCCGCCCGGGAGCATTGAGGTCGGGCTGGTTCGGCTTAAGTCGGGCACTGATCCCGAGGCCGTTGCGCAGCGCCTTCAGGCGCAACTGCCCAGCGACGTCAAGGTCCTGACCAAGCAGGGCTTCATTGATTTCGAACAGAACTACTGGCGAACCAGTACGTCCATCGG
>JAAZUZ010000154.1 GCA_018623875.1 Synechococcus sp. HW_metabat.21 | reverse complement strand
GCGGCCGACCGATGGTCAGGTGGATGACCTGCTCGGCGAAATTCGCCTCCGGGCGGAGAAGAAGGAACGGGTCCTGGTCACGACCTTGACCAAGCGGATGGCGGAAGACCTGACTGATTACCTCGCTGAGAACGGTGTCCGTGTTCGCTATCTCCACTCGGAGATTCACTCGATCGAGCGGATCGAGATCATTCAGGACCTTCGCAACGGTGAGTACGACGTGCTCGTGGGCGTGAACCTGTTGCGGGAGGGCCTGGACCTGCCCGAGGTGTCCCTGGTGGCGATCCTGGATGCCGACAAGGAGGGCTTTTTGCGAGCTGAGCGCTCCTTGATTCAGACCATTGGCCGGGCGGCGCGGCACGTGGAAGGTGTGGCGCTCCTTTACGCCGACAACTTGACCGATTCCATGGCCAAGGCCATCACGGAAACCGAGCGCCGACGTGCCATTCAGCAGACCTACAACGAGAAGCACGGCATCACGCCGACCCCGGCCGGCAAGCGGGGCAGTAATTCGATCCTGGCCTTCTTGGAGGTGTCGAGGCGCCTGAATGACGAGCAGTTGGAGCAGGCCACGGAGCAGGCTGAGCACAACGATGTGCCGTTGGATTCCCTGCCCGAGCTGATTCAACAACTCGAGGACAAGATGAAATCAGCGGCCAAAAATCTTGACTTTGAAGAGGCTGCCAACCTCCGCGACCGCATCAAAGGTCTGCGCCAGAAGCTTGTCGGCAAGCCTTAAGTCAGCGAAAGCGGGGCTGCAACCAAGGTCTGATCTTTCCCTTTTCTTTCGACTTTGGCTCTGGAATCGCGGCTAAAGCTGAGCTAATCGCCGAGGAGGCGAATGGGCTACTACCTGCTGCATCTCCATCTGCATGGCCTGTTTCGCGGCCATGACCTGGAGCTTGGACGTGATGCGGATACCGGTGGACAGACCACCTACGTGCTTGAGCTGGCCAAGGGACTGGCGGCTCGCCCTGAGGTGGAGCGCGTCGACGTCGTTACCCGGTTGATTCAGGACAAGCGGGTCTCCCCCGATTACGCCCAGCCCCATGAGCCGCTGGCCGGCGGGGCCAACATCGTGCGCTTGCCCTGCGGTCCGCGGCGCTATCTGCGCAAGGAATTGCTCTGGCCCTATCTCGATGAGATGGCCGATGCCGTCACGGCGCATATTGCGGCCCAGCCGCGGCGGCCGAATTGGATCCATGCCCACTACGCCGATGCCGGCTATGTGGGGGCGCTGGTCTCGCAACGGCTTGGGATCCCCTTGGTGTTTACCGGCCATTCCCTCGGCCGCGAGAAACAGCGGCGTCTGCTCGAGGGCGGGTTGAACCATGAGCAGATCGAGCAGACCTATGCCATCGGCCGTCGCATCGATGCCGAGGAGCGGGCCTTGGCCCAATCGGCCCTGGTGATCACGAGCACGCAGCAGGAGGCCCAGCAGCAGTACGCCCGCTACAACCGCTTTGAGGCGGAGCAGGCTGCGGTGGTCCCCCCGGGCGTGGACGCCCAGCGGTTCCATCCCGTGGCGATGCCCGGTGAGGCCTCGGATGTGGAGGCTCTGATGGAGCCGTTCCTGCGGGAGCCGAACAAATCACCGCTGCTCACGATCTGCCGGGCGGTGCGGCGTAAGAACGTCCCTGCTCTGGTCGAGGCCTATGGGCGCTCGGCCCTGCTGCAGGAGCGCCACAACCTGGTGCTGGTGCTGGGATGCCGGGAGGATCCCCGCTCCATGGAGAAGCAGCAGCGGGACCAGTTTCAGCAGATCTTTGAACTTGTCGATCGCTTCGATCTCTACGGCAAGGTCGCCTATCCCAAGCAGCACCGGGGTGAGCAGATCCCTGCCATCTATCGCTGGGCGGCCCAGCGCTGCGGGATCTTCGTCAATCCAGCCCTGACCGAGCCCTTTGGCTTGACCCTGTTGGAGGCGGCCGCCTGTGGCTTGCCCTTGGTGAGCACCGATGACGGTGGGCCTCGGGACATCCTTCAGCGTTGTGCCAACGGGCAGTTGGCCGACGTCACCGATCTGGATGTTCTTCAGCAGGCCCTCGAGGAGGCCGGTGCGGATCTGGAGCGTTGGCGGCGCTGGCGTGACAACGGCATTGAGGCGATCAGCCGGAATTTCAGTTGGGATGCCCATGTCTGCAGCTACCTCGGGGAAGCGGAGCGCCGTTGCAGCGCTTGGCGTCGCCCTGAGCTGACGGCCGTGGCCCCCGTGCCGGCCCCGCCGGTGCAACGGCTGCTGTTGCTCGACCTCGATGTCTGCCTGCAATCGGCGCAGCCAGCCGGGCTGGAGGATCTCCGCCGCCGCCTCGCCGCCGATCCCAACTGTGGCATTGGCATGTTGAGTGGCCGCAACTTCGCCTCGGCGCGGCTGCGCTTTGCCGAGCTGCATCTGCCCGACCCCCAGGTTTGGATCTTGGAGGCTGGAGCGGACCTGCGTTTCGGTCCCGAGGGCCGGCCTGATTCCAGTTGGCAGCAGCACATTGCCCAGGGCTGGCAGCGGGAGAAGGTGGAGCAGGTCCTCGAGGGGCTCAGTCCCCGGCTGACCCTGCAGCCGGCCGTCAACCAGGGCAGTTGCAAAGTCAGCTACACCCTGGAGGCGCCCACCGCTGGTGTGCTCGAAATGGTGCGGCAACGGCTGCGCCAGCACCGTTTGGAGGCCCGGGCCCACCTCTTCCATCACTGGTTCTTGGACGTGCTGCCGATGCGGGCGTCGAAGGCCGATGCCATTCGCCATCTCTGCTTGAACTGGGGGTTACCCCTGGATCAAGTCCTGGTGGTGGCCGCCCAGCAGGGGGATGCGGAACTGTTGAACGGCAGCTCTCTGGGTCTGGTGACGGCGGAGCATGACCATTCCCTCGATCAGCTGCGTCGCCGCTCGAAGGTCTTTTTCGCCTCCAGGCCCCAAGCCTGGGGCGTCTTGGAGGGCTTGGATCACTACCGCTTCTTGACCCGCTAGGGCAGGAGTGCGTCGGGGTCTTGGCTCAGGTAGTTCTGGCGATTGGGGTTGCTGTCGGGCATCCAGTAGCTGATGTTCTGGTGCCAGAAGGGGACCCCTTCGATGCGGTTGGAGGCCAGCTTGGTGGTGGCCATGGCCGTGATCAGCTTGCCCATGTCGATGGGGGAGAGATCCGTGCGCATGTCCTTGCCGGCGATCTCCATTAATTCGGGCAGCCGCGTCGCCATGGCCGGGTTGGCCAGCTTGCGGAAGACCTCAGCCAAGACGACTTTCTGGCGTTCCATGCGGCCGATGTCCCCCAGCTGGTCCTGGCGGAAGCGCAGGAACCCTGCGAGTGCCTCTCCCTTGAGTCGTTGCCGTCCGGGGTAGAGGTCGATGGTGAGGCCTTGGCTGTTGTCGACGTAGACCATCCGCTTGGGGACGTCGACTTCGACGCCGCCGATGGCGTCGGCGAGCCGCTGCACGGCGTTGAGGTTCAGCACGAGATAGCGGTCGACCTTGGCCGAGAGCAGCTTGCTGAGCTCTGCCTTGACCATCTCGGGGCCGCCGCTGCTGTAGAGGGCGTTGGCCTTCATCACGCCGTAGCTCTCGGAGTCGATGAAGGTGTCCCTGGGGACCTGGGTGAGCTTGGTGCGGCCCTCGTCGAGGTGCATCGTCAGCATCACGTCGGTGTTCGTGCTGACGTCGTCGGTCCCCAGTACGACGATGCGGCGATCGCCGGAGGCCACCGGGGCCACCAGCGAACCGATCAGTTGCTTGGGTTGATCAAAGGCCCCCATCACCAGGCCCGGTAGGCCATGGAGGGCGTAGCCGAGCCCCAAGCCAGCCACGAAGAGGGGCAGGCGGGGTAGCCCCTTGCGGCGCTTGACGGGTTTGGCCGTTGGCTTGGCCGGTGTCGCGCTTGGGCGCCGGCGATCCAGCTGCGTCACGTTGTCGCGGCGGCCGCGGCGTTCAGTAGGTTGGAGGTCCGCTTTCCCCCGCCTGGGGTCCCGTTGCGGATTGCGCGGCTGGCGCTTGGGTTGGGCGGGGGACATAACGCTCTCAGATGAGCGCAAGCTACCGCCCGTTATCCCTTGGGGCTAGAGGGGTTTGGGCCTCTAGATCACCTGGATCTTGCTGGCGGCTTGATCCGCTTTTTGGCGGGCGTCCTCCAGGTCGGTGCCGCGGGCGAGGGCGACTCCCATGCGCCGGTAGGGGCGGGCGTCCGGTTTGCCAAAGAGGAGCACCTGTACATCGTTTTCGGCCAGGGCATTCTCCAGGCCGCTGAAGGCCACGCTCTCGCTTTGGCGCTCGGCGAGGATCACGCGACTTGCCGCCGATCCCTCGGAGCGGATCTCGGGAATGGGCAGTCCCAGGACAGCCCGCAGGTGCAGCTCGAACTC
>JAAZUZ010000153.1 GCA_018623875.1 Synechococcus sp. HW_metabat.21 | reverse complement strand
ATGCAAGCCATCAAAGCTGCCGAGGGCCACCGCCGTTGGTCCCTTCGCTTGCCCTGGCTCGAGCAGCGGAATCACAGGGCTGCGCCGGCGGACAGGGGCTCGATCTGGAGCGCTGCAATCACAACCAAAAGCGCTTGAAGCCTCGCCAGAGGCATTCTCCCATGGCAGGTTTGGGCATCCCCCCACATCCCATGGCCGATCGCCTCGACTTTCAGCTGCTCTCCCTAGGGATGAGGCGGATGGCCTGGATTCGCTTCTGGACCCAGACCGCCCTGGGGATCGTCGTGGTGGGGGTCCTGCTCTTCAACAACATCGGCGGCAGCCTGGCCCGCAATTCCGAGCGCGCCCTGGGCCTGGGCCCGGGCCTCTCGCTGACGACCCTCTCCTTCTTTGTGCTGCTCTACAGCCTCTGGCAGGGCTGGCTCATCGTTCGCCTCGGCCGAGCGTTGGGCAGCAGCGCTAAGCCCAGCCGCAGCGAAGCCGGAAAGCTCATCAAACGGGGACTGCTCGCGGACGTCTTGGGCCTGGTCTTCGCCTCGGTGGGCTATCAGTCCCTTGCCGGCAGCCTGTTTGTCCAAGCCTCGCTGCAGGCCCCGGGCTTCTTTGGCTCACCGGTGGGCGGCACCAGTTCCCGCAGCTTGGTCGGCTACCCGATCACCTCGATCGAGATGCTTTCGGTGCTGAGCAACACCCAGGTGCTCTTCGCCCACACCATCGGCCTGATCTTCTCGCTCTGGTTCCTGCAGCGGATCTACCGCGCGAAGTGAGGCTGCTTCAGAGCTGAGAGGTCGCCGCGCCAGAACAGCTCGGGCTGCAGCGGTGTCAGCGAGACGCCGCCATCAGCGACGTGGGCCACATCGATGGGCCACTCCTTGGGCCCCGCCACTTCCGCCTCCAGATCATTGGCCACCTCGCCGGCCAACCAGAAGTAGGTGCGGCCCCGAGGGTCAGTGCGCTTGACGAATTGATCGGTGTAGCGGCGCACGGCCTTGCGGCACCAACGCAGCTGCCCAATGGACTCCAGGGGTAGGGCCGGAACGTTGAGGTTCAGCAGCATCCCCTTATCCCAGTCTTCGCGGCGGCTCTGCTCGGCCACATCGAGGGCGATGCGGGCGGAGGCCTCGAACTCGCGCCATTTGTAGTCAGCGCAGCTCACCGCCAGGGCGGGCAGCCCTTCGATCGTGCCCTCCATCGCGGCACTCACCGTGCCCGAATAAAGGGTGTCAGTGCCCAGGTTGGGGCCGTGGTTGATGCCGGAGAGGACCATGTCGGGCCACTCCTCCAGCAGGGCAAACAGGGCCAACTTGACGCAGTCGCTGGGGGTGCCGCTGCAGGCCCAGGCCGTGACGCCATCGGCAAAGAGCTCATCGGCCCGCTCGGCCCGCAGGGGGGACTGCAGGGTCAGGCCGTGGCCGGTGGCGGAGCGCTCCTGATCGGGGCAAACCACCGTGACCTGGTGGCCCCGGCGCAGGGCTTCGGCCGCTAAGGCACGGATGCCATCAGCGAAGACGCCATCGTCATTACTGATCAGGATCCGCACGCTGTCCTCTCGCCTGACCCGAGGCTAAGCAGGCGTCTACCTACAGTCGGCGGTCGTTGAAGCCGATCCTTGAGCGCCACCGTCAGCCTGCAGCAGCTCACCGATCAACTGGATCAGCTGGAGGCCGAGGCCGCCCAAGAGATTGCCGCCGCCGCTGATGCCGCCGCCCTCGAAGACCTGCGCGTTGGTCTCCTGGGCAAAAAAGGTCGCCTCTCCGGGGTGCTCGGCGCGATGGGCAAGCTGCCCGGCAATGAACGTCCGCTGGTGGGACAACGGGCCAACGTCCTCAAAGAGCAGGTCCAAACCCTGCTCAGCGATCGCCTCAAAGCGGTGAAAAGTGCGGCCATGGCCGCGCGCATCGCCAGCGAGACCCTGGACGTCACCATGCCGGCCAGCTTCACGCCGGTGGGGCACCGCCACCCCCTGATCAGCACGGTCGAGGAGATCGTCGATATCTTCTCGGGCCTGGGTTATCAGGTCGAAGAGGGGCCTGAAATCGAGAGCGACTTCTACAACTTCACTGCCCTGAACATCCCCGAGCACCACCCGGCCCGGGACATGCAGGACACCTTCTATCTGGGTGATCACCAGCTGCTGCGCACCCACACCTCACCGGTGCAGATCCGCCATCTGGAGAACAACGCACCACCGATCCGGATCATTGCCCCGGGCCGCGTCTATCGCCGCGATGCCGTCGATGCCACCCATTCCCCGGTCTTCCACCAAGTTGAGGTGTTGGCCATCGATGAGGGTCTGGACTTCAGCCATCTCCGCGGCACGGTGACCTCCTTCCTGCAGCAGTTCTTTGGTGATCTGCCGGTGCGCTTCCGCGCCAGCTACTTCCCCTTTACCGAACCCTCCGCGGAGGTTGACGTGCAGTGGCGCGGCCGCTGGCTCGAGGTGATGGGCTGCGGCATGGTCGATCCAGCCGTGCTCCAGGGCATGGGCATCGACCCCGAGCGCTACAGCGGATTCGCCGCAGGCCTGGGGGTGGAGCGCTTCTGCATGGTGCGCCACGGCATCGATGACATCCGTCGCCTCTTCACCAGCGACCTGCGTTTCCTCGAACAGTTCTGATCCCCATAAACTCTGTGGGGACCACCTGAGCCGCTCTTTGCCCTGCGTCGGACTGATCATTAACGACGGCAAGGACCTGGCCCTGTCCACTGCCGACACGATCGAGGCCCGCCTGAAGGGGGCGGGTTACGACGTGGTGCGCGCCAGTAGTGCCGCCGGGATGGTCGGTTTCGCCAACCCTGAGCAGCACCTACGCAGCAAAGGCCACGTCGCCTGCGTCCCCCCCAACTTCGAAGCGGGGATGGACATGGCCATGGTTCTTGGGGGCGATGGAACCGTGCTGTCGGCCACCCGGATGACGGCACCGATCGACGTGCCGATCCTGACGATCAACACCGGTCACCTGGGCTTCCTGGCGGAGACCTATCTGCCCAAGCTCGAGGAAGCCCTCGAGCAGGTGATCGCCGGTGACTGGACCGTCGAGGAGCGGACCACATTGGTGGTGACCGTGATGCGCGGGGACCAGCGCCGCTGGGAGCTGCTCTGCCTCAACGAGATGGCGTTGCACCGCGAGCCCATCACCTCGATGTGCCATTTCGAGATCGCCGTGGGCCGCCACGCCCCGGTGGACATCGCCGCCGATGGCGTCATTCTCTCGACCCCGACTGGCTCCACCGCCTATGCCCTCAGTGCTGGCGGACCGGTGATCAGTCCTGATTGCCCGGTGCTGCAGCTCACCCCGATCGCCCCCCACTCGCTGGCGTCTCGGGCCCTGGTCTTCAGTGATCACGAGCCGGTGACGGTCTTCCCGGCCACCCCCGAGCGGCTGATGATGGTCGTGGACGGCAGCGCCGGTTGCTACGTCTGGCCGGAGGACCGGGTCCTGATCCGCCGCAGCGAGCACCCCGTGCGCTTTGTGCGGCTGGCGGACCACGAGTTCTTCCAGGTGCTGCGCAACAAGCTCGGCTGGGGCCTGCCCCACGTGGCCAAGCCCGGCAGCGGCGCTTGATGAACGACCTCTGTGTCCTGCTCTTGGGGGAAACGTCCGAAGCCCTCGCCGAGCGCCTGAGTGCCTCCGGCTACTCCCCCCTACTCGGCGAGCCCGGCCTGAAGCAGGCCGCCCAGGACGGCTGTGACTTGGTGGTGCTCTCCGCCGATTGGGGAACCCGGATCCAGGAGCTCCGTCAAAGTCTGGGACATGTTCCCCTGCTGCTGGACATTGTTGAGGACAGCGTTCCGGCCCGCTCGGAAGTGTTGCTCCAGGGGGGCGACGACTTCTGGCTGTCCTCGGCCGGAACCAGCGACCTGCTGACCCGGCTGCGGGTGCACCTGAAGCTTCAGGACAAACAGCGGCCGCCGCGAGATCTACTGCAACTGGGGGACCTGACCATCGTCCCGAGCCGCCATGAGGTGCGCCGCCAGGGCACAACGATTGGCTTGACCGCACGCGAATACGCGCTGCTGGAGCTGCTGATGAAGCACGCCCGGGAAGTGGTCAGCCGCGAGCGGATCCTGGCGACGGTCTGGCGCGATCAGCAGGGGGCTGCCAGCAACGTGATCGAGGTCTACATCCGCTACCTGCGCCAAAAGCTGGAGGCCGAGGGCGGCAAGCGCCTGATCCACACCGTCCGCGGCCGGGGCTACTGCCTCAGCGACGGACCACCGCAGCTGGGCTGAGGCGATGCCAACCGCTGCACTTCCGCCGCAACAGCTCCCCATTGAGGCCCAATGGTGTGTCAACGCTGAGCAGCCCTGCATTGCCTTGGAGGTGGCCCGCAGCCAACAGCAGCAGCGCTTGGGCCT
>JAAZUZ010000152.1 GCA_018623875.1 Synechococcus sp. HW_metabat.21 | reverse complement strand
GCATAGCCCCCAAGGGCCAGCAGGTGCGTGAGGCCCTGAACGCTGATGGCCAGCGCTTCGAGGTTGTCCTGTTTGTCCTTCACGACCAACTCCAGTCGGGACAGCTGCACCAGCAGGTCTTCGAGGACTCCTTCAATCGCGTCGCCGCTCGGGACCAGCAGCAGGGCCACCTCCGCGAGGCCCTGGGCCGCGGCCAAGGTCTCCAGTCGCTCCGCCAGGTTTGAAAAGTTGCGTAGGACCCGCAGTTGGCGCACGCGTTTCAGGCCGCTGCGCCCCCCCACCTGCAGGCTGAGCACCGCCAGGGGAACGGCGGCGGCCAGGGAACTCTTGGGTTTGCGGGCCCCTGGGGCGGCTAGACGCACCAGGCCTTCGTCGTTGCTCAGGAGCGTGATCAGCCGGTCGCTCTCCCCGAGGGGACTGCTGCGCAGCACCAGGCCCTCTAGCCGCTGTTCTGGGCTCACGCGTCCTTTGCCCGCAGGGCCTCCATCAAGGCCACCCCTCGGCTGGTGCCCAGGCGGTTGGCGCCCGCTTCGACGAGGGCATAGGCCTGCTCGAGGCTGCTGATGCCACCCGAGGCCTTAATGGCGGCGCGCCCGCGGGCGAGTTGGCGGAGTTGGTGGACTTGCTCGATGCTCGCGGCGGGTCCAAAACCACTGCCGGTCTTGAGCGCGCTGGCACCCACGTCGATGCTGGCTTCGACGGCCCACTCGAGGGCCTCCGGGGTCAGACGCCCCACCTCCAAGATCACCTTGAACGGCAGCCCCAGGTCGGCGATCGGGGCGAGGTCTTCGCAGAACTGCGCGCTGTTGCCGTCGGCCAGGGCGCCAAAGTCCGGCACCACATCGAGTTCATCAGCACCGGCGCCAGCGGCCCAGTCCGCTTCCTGGCGTTTGATCTCCGCGGGGATCGCTCCAAAGGGGAAGCCAATCACGCTGATCAACTTCGGGCCCCGTCCGCCGCTTGGACCCAGCCGCTCGCGGGCGAGATCCAACCAGCGGGAGGCCAGGCAGACCCCGCCAAAGCCGAAGTGTTTGGCCTCGTCGCAGCAGCGCAGCACCGCCTCATGGCCCTGATGGGGATCCAGCAGGGCGTGATCGATCAGGGGGGCGAGATCGGGCAGGTCGCGCACGGTGGACGCCGGAGGCTGGCCTCCAGTGTCTGCGATCAGGCTTTGGCCTGAATCACGCCAAAGCCCCCGTGGTTGCGCCGGTAGACCACCTGCAGCTCACCGCTCTCGGCGTCGCGGAACAGGTAAAAGTCGTGGTCGATCAGCTCCAGCTGGTGCAGGGCCTCATCCAGCCCCATGGCGGGCATCGGGAAGTACTTGCGGCGCACGCCCCGGCTGGGGAGACCGGCTTCTTTGCCCTCCAATAGGGAGCCGCTGACGCTGTCATCGCCGGCCATCTCCACGACGCTGGGGGTCTGGCTGGCGTGGTGACCGTGGCTGTGGTGGTGGTCGCCGTGGCGGTCCTTGTAGCGGCGCAGCTGCCGCGTCAATTTCCCGGCCACCAAATCAATGCTGGCGTAGAGGTTCTCGCTGCGTTCTTGGGCGCGGATCACGGTGCCATTGGCGAAGACCGTCACCTCCGCGGTCTGCTGCGGAACCCGGGGATTGCGGGCCACTGAGAGATGCACGTCCGCCTCTTTCACCATCCCGTCGAAATGACTGGTCGCGCGCTTCAGCTTCTCTTCGGTGTACTCGCGGATGGCTGGAGTGACCTCCAGATTGCGGCCGTGAATCACGAGCTTCATCCCTTGCCTCCTGGGCGATGGACCCGTTTAAACGCTAGGAACGGTCAGTGATTTCAACCACGGCCTCGCTCGCTCACGACGCAATCTGTTTCGAGCCCCCTGGCTGCGTCCCCTTTGCCCAGGGCTGGAGTTGGCAGCAGCAGTTGCAACGGCGGCTGCTGGAGAACCCCGATGGGCCTGAGGCGGTGCTGCTGCTGGAGCACGAGCCCTGTTACACCCTGGGCCGCGGCGCGGACCCGGCCTTTTTGGGCTTTGACCCGGAGGATCCCCCGGCACCGCTGTTTCGGATTGACCGAGGCGGTGAAGTGACCCACCACTGCCCGGGGCAGTTGGTGCTCTATCCGGTGCTCAACCTGCAGCGCCATGGCGCGGATCTGCACCTCTATCTCAGGGAGCTAGAGGGGGTGGTGATCGCCCTATTGGCCGAGCTGGGTCTGGAGGCTGAACGGATTGAAGGGTTGACGGGGGTCTGGTTGGAGGGCCGCAAGGTGGCCGCCATTGGGGTCGGTGCCCGCCGCTGGATTAGTCAGCACGGCCTGGCGCTGAATGTCGAAGCGGATCTCGCTGGTTTTGCCCATGTCGTGCCCTGCGGGATTGCCAATCGGGAGGTCGGGCGCCTGGTGGATTGGCGGCCGGAGCTAACGGCGGCGGCCCTGCGGCCGCGGCTGCTCGAGACCTTTGCGCGTCGCTTTGGTTTGCAGTTCCGCCCGCCAACCCTGCAGGAGCGGCTCGAAGGGTGGTAAGACCGGGGCCCATTGATTGGTGCTCCCATGCCCCTCGCCGAGATCAGCTGGACGGGCAGTCGCCGCGATCAGCGCGCCTTGGCCGAGAGGCATGACTGGAGTGCACTCCGCGGCCTTGAGCAGCTCTGGGGGCAGCTAGCGGAGCTCCATGGCGAGTCCCCAGCCCTGGAGGCCCCCCACGCGAAACCGCCGGAGCAGTTGAGCTTCCGCGGCCTGCATCAGCAGATCGAGCAGGCCGCCGCCGGTTTTGCGGCCCTCGGGGTCCGGCCTGGCGAGGTCGTTGGTTTGTTCTCCGAGAACAGTCCCCGCTGGCTGGTGGCGGACCAGGGGTTGATGCGTCTTGGGGCCGCGGATGCGGTTCGCGGCAGCGGCGCACCGGTGGATGAGTTGCGCTACATCGCTGCCGACTGCGGTGCGGTGGCGCTGGTGCTGGAGTCCGCTGAGCTGCTTCAGCGCTTGCAGTTGAGCAGTGAGCTGCTCGGGCAACTGCGCTTTGTCGTCCTGTTGCAGGGGGACCGCGGTTCAGTGGTGCCGGTCATTCCCTGCTTCACCTGGGAGGAATTGATGGCGAAGGGGGCCGCCAGCCCGGCTCCGGCCTGGCCCGAAGGCGGCGAGGAGCGCCTGGCCACGGTGCTCTACACCTCAGGTACGACGGGCCGCCCCAAGGGTGTTCCCCTCAGCCACGCCAACTTGCTGCAACAGCTGCGCAGCCTCGGGGTGGCGGTGGCGCCGCGCCCGGGTGATCGGGTGCTGAGCGTCCTGCCGATCTGGCATGCCTACGAGCGCAGCGCCGAATACTTCCTGCTCTCCTGCGGTTGCCAGCAGACCTACACGACCCTTAAGCAGCTGCGGCCGGATCTGCAGCGGGTTCGCCCCCACTACTTGATCAGTGTTCCTCGGCTCTGGGAGGCCCTGCTGAGCGGCTTCGAAGATGCCCTGGCGGCGATGCCTGCGAGTCGCGCCAAGTTGTTGCGTTCGGCCCTGGGCGTCAGTCGGTATCACTGCCTCGCAAGGCGGGTGGCGGCCGATCGCACCCTGGCCCCAGAGCGCAAGCGCCGCCGCGTGGCCGCCGCCGCCGGCGCTCTGCTGAGCTGGCCCGTGCATGGTCTGGCCGAGAAGCTGTTCTGGCCGAAGGTGCGAGCCCAGCTGATCGGTGGTCGCCTGCGCACGGCCATCAGTGGTGGTGGTGCCCTCGCGATCCATGTCGATGGCTTCTTCGAGGCCATCGGCATTGAGCTGTTGGTGGGCTACGGCCTGACTGAAACGAGTCCGGTGTTGACCTGCCGGCGCCGTTGGAACAACCGCCGCGGCAGCTCCGGTCAACCGCTCCCCGGCACCGCCATCAAGATCACCGATCCCGAGACCGGAGCGGTGCTGGCGATCGGTGAACGGGGCAAGGTCTTGGCCAAAGGCACCCAGGTCATGGGGGGCTATCTGGGCAAACCGGAAGCCACCGCCAAGGTGCTGGATGCCGAGGGCTGGTTCGACACCGGTGACCTCGGTCACCTGCTGGCGGACGGCACCTTGGTGCTGACCGGCCGCGCCAAGGACACGATCGTGCTCAGCAGCGGCGAGAACATCGAGCCGGGCCCCCTCGAGGAGTGCCTGGTGGCCTGCTCCCTGGTGGAGCAGGTGATGCTCGTGGGTCAGGACCGCAAGGCCCTGGGTGCGTTGGTGGTGCCGAAGCTTGAGAACCTGGAGGCCTTTGCCGTGGAGCAGGGGCTGACGGCCTCGGACCCGGCCCTCCTGAAGGCCCTGACCAGTCGGCTGAACCGGCGCCTGCAGTCACGGGCGGGGGCCCGCCCCGATGAACGGCTGGCGGGGGTCGCCCTGGTGGAGCCCTTCAGCATCGACAACGGTCTGTTGACCCAAACCCTCAAGCAGAAGCGT
>JAAZUZ010000151.1 GCA_018623875.1 Synechococcus sp. HW_metabat.21 | reverse complement strand
GGACGAAAGCCCGTGAAAACAGGACCCGCACTCTCGAGGGAACTCTGCTGCAGATAGAAGAGCTGTAGCGGATCTGACAGGCCGAAAAACTGCAACAGATAGGCCATGGGAGGACCTCCTTTCCAGCTGCAGGCAACGTAATTGGATCAGCAGAAGATTCTGCTCATCACCAACACTCTGCAAACCCACTTGTAGAGACCAATAGCAATTAGCACTCGCGATCTTCGAGTGCTAATTCAATCCATTCTCGGCCCTAAACCGCGACAGCAGAAGCGCTCTGCGCCGCAGCAACCGCATCGGCCAACCCCGCCAACACTGTGCGGGTCGCATCCAGGTCAATGCAGGCATCGGTGATGCTCTGGCCGTAGGTCAAGGCCGCGCGATCGGGGCTGATCTTTTGATTCCCAGCCACCAAGTGGCTCTCGAGCATCACGCCCATGACATCGCGGGAGCCCGCCCGCAGTTGATCGGCGACCTGGGCCGCTACTTCACCTTGACGGCGATAGTCCTTGTTGGAGTTGCCGTGGCTGCAATCGACCATCACCCGCGCCGGCAGCCCCTCTTTCACCAGAGCAGCGGAGGCTTCTTCAATCGCCTCGCGGTGATAGTTGGTGCCCTGCTTGCCGCCCCGTAGCACCAGGTGTCCATCCGGGTTCCCGGTGGTGGTGACGATGGCGGCTTGGCCGTCCTTATTAATGCCGAGGAAATGGTGGGGGCGTGCGGCCGCCTCCATGGCGTTGATGGCCGTGATCGCACTGCCATCGGTGCCGTTCTTGAAGCCGATCGGCATCGACAACCCGGAGGCCATCTCCCGGTGGGTCTGGCTCTCGGTCGTGCGAGCGCCGATCGCGGTCCAGCTAATGAGATCGGCGATGTACTGGGGAACGACCGGATCGAGCAGCTCGGTGGCCGCCGGCAGTCCCATGTCCGCCAGGTGCAGGAGCAAACCGCGGGCGAGGCGCAGACCGGTATTGATGTCGTAGCTGCCGTCGAGGTGGGGGTCATTGATCAGCCCCTTCCAACCGACGGTGGTGCGGGGTTTCTCGAAATAGACCCGCATCACGACCTCAAGTTGGTCGCGGTAGCGCTTGTGCTCTTCGGCAATGGCGCTGGCGTAGTCCTTCGCGGCCTCCACGTCATGGACCGAGCAGGGTCCAACGATCACCAGCAAGCGCTGATCGTCACCCCGCAGGATGGCCTTGATTCGCTCACGGGCCTCGCGAACTGTGCGACCGGCGGCCTCACTCAGGGGCAGCTCGCCATGCAGGAGGGTGGGTGCCACCAGGGGCCGGGTTTCCACCACGTGGAGATCAGAGGTGGGAATCATGCCGGCAACCATCCAAGGGGCTCGGAGCAACCCACCCTAAAAGCCCAGTCGCATCGTTCGTCACACCGGGGGGGACCGGCGGCAAAGAACAATGGTCAGACGTCCACCGATCGAGAGCCCCCCGGGTTCCAGCGCCGATGTCTGCCAGCAGCTTCCTTGCCGACTACCGCGCCGCCGCTGCGGAGCGAGAAGCCCAAGGGGTCCCCGCCCTGCCGCTGACAGCCGCTGAAGTCCAGTCGCTGACTGAACTGCTGCAGGCACCTCCCGCCGGTGAGGAACAGTTTCTGCTGCATCTCCTCTCCGAGCGCATCCCCCCGGGCGTGGATGAAGCGGCTTATGTGAAAGCCGACTGGCTCAGTGCCGTGGCCCAGGGCAAAACCAGCAGCCCCCTGGTCCAGCCCGTCGAGGCGGTGCAGCTGCTGGCCACGATGATGGGCGGGTACAACGTCGGCGCCCTCATCGAGCTGCTCTCCCACGGGGACGCCGCCATCGCCGAAGCCGCCGCAACGGGCCTCAGCCGCACCCTTCTCGTCTACGACGCCTACAACGACGTCTTTGAGCTGGCCGCCAGCAATGCCCGGGCCAAGCGGGTGATCGACAGCTGGGCCAATGCCGAGTGGTTCACCGCTAAGCCCGAGCTGCCCGCCGAGATCACGGTCACGGTCTTCAAGGTGGAAGGCGAGACCAACACCGACGACCTCTCGCCGGCGACCCACGCCACCACTCGCCCCGACATCCCGCTGCACGCCACGGCGATGCTCGAGACCCGGATGCCCGGCGGTCTGGACCTGATCGCTGAGCTCAAGCAGAAGGGCCATCCCGTGGCCTACGTGGGCGACGTGGTTGGCACCGGCAGCTCCCGCAAATCCGCGATCAACTCGGTGCTCTGGCATACCGGCACCGACATTCCCCATGTGCCCAACAAGCGCAGCGGCGGCGTGGTGCTCGGCGGCAAGATCGCGCCGATCTTCTTCAACACCGCGGAGGACTCCGGCGCCCTGCCGATCGAGTGCGATGTGACCGCCCTCAACTCCGGCGATGTCATCACGATTCGCCCCTACGCCGGGACGATCGAGCGGGCGGCCGGTGAAGCCAATGCCGGCGAAGTCGTGGCCCGCTTTGAGCTCAAGCCGAGCACGATCACCGATGAGGTCCGCGCCGGCGGCCGGATCCCCCTGATGATCGGCCGCGCCCTGACCGACAAGGTGCGGGCGCAACTGGGCCTGCCCGCCAGCGACCTGTTCATCCGCCCCAGCGCGCCTGCGGACACCGGCAAGGGTTTCACCCTGGCCCAAAAGATGGTCGGCAAGGCCTGCGGCCTGCAGGGCGTACGCCCTGGCACCAGCTGCGAACCGCTGATGACCACCGTCGGCTCCCAGGACACCACTGGGCCCATGACCCGCGATGAGATGAAGGAGCTGGCCTGCCTGGGCTTCTCCTCGGATCTGGTGATGCAGAGCTTCTGCCACACCGCGGCCTACCCCAAGCCGGTGGACCTGAAGACCCACGCCGAGCTGCCCGACTTCATCAGCTCCCGCGGTGGCGTGGCCCTGCGCCCTGGCGACGGCATCATCCACAGCTGGCTGAACCGGATGCTGCTGCCCGACACCGTGGGCACCGGCGGTGACAGCCACACCCGCTTCCCCCTCGGCATCTCCTTCCCCGCCGGCTCCGGCCTGGTGGCCTTCGCGGCAGCCATCGGCGCGATGCCCCTGGACATGCCCGAGTCCGTGCTCGTGAAGTTCTCCGGGTCCCTTCAGCCGGGCGTCACCCTGCGGGATGTGGTCAATGCCATTCCCTACGTGGCGATCCAGCAAGGACTACTCACCGTGGAGAAGGCCGGCAAGAAGAACATCTTCAGCGGCCGGATCATGGAGATCGAAGGCCTCCCCGATCTGAAGCTGGAACAAGCCTTCGAGCTGACCGACGCCACCGCCGAGCGCTCTTGCGCCGGAAGCACCATCAAGCTCTCGGTGGACACCGTCAGCGAGTACCTGCGCAGCAACGTGGCGCTGCTGAAAAACATGATTGCCCGGGGCTACAGCGATGCCCGCACCCTGGCCCGCCGGATCAAGGCCATGGAGGAATGGCTCGCCAATCCCGTCCTGATGGAGGCCGACGCCGACGCGGAGTACGCCGCGGTGATCGAGATCAACCTCGATGAGATCACCGAGCCGATCCTGGCTTGCCCGAACGACCCCGACAACGTCAAAACCCTCTCCGACGTGGCCGGAGGACAGATCGATGAGGTGTTCATCGGCTCCTGCATGACCAACATCGGTCACTACCGCGCCGCCGCCACCGTCTTGGAGGGTCAAGGGGAGAACACGGCCCGCCTTTGGGTCTGCCCCCCAACGCGGATGGACGAGGAGATGCTCAAGCAGGAGGGCTACTACGGGATCTTCGAGAAGGCCGGCTCCCGCATGGAGATGCCCGGCTGCTCCCTCTGCATGGGCAACCAGGCACGCGTCGAGGACAACACGACGGTGTTCTCGACGAGCACCCGCAACTTCAACAACCGCCTCGGCAATGGCGCCCAGGTGTACCTCGGCAGCGCGGAGCTGGCGGCGGTCTGCGCCCAGCTCGGCCGGATCCCGACCAAGGAGGAGTACCTGGCCATCGCCGCGGCCAAGATCGATCCCAAGAGCGCTGAGCTCTACCGCTATCTGAACTTCGATCAGATCGACGGCTTTGAAGACAGTGGTCGCGTGGTCAGTAGCGACGACGAGGCGAAAGTGCTGGCAGGGGTCTAAGCGTCTTGCAGACCCACGGCCTCAAGCTGGAACTGCAGTCCTGGAGGACCAGCCGCAACCTCGAACGGATGGTCCAGCAGCGCTGGCCATCGGTCGTTCTCACCCTGATCGTCACCGGCCTTGGGGCCGCTGCGGCCGGCCTGCTGTTCAAGACCGGAGTGGGCTGGCTCGGCAGCTGGCGCTTGGGCCTGCTCGAGACGGTCAGCCCCTGGCTGGTGCTACCGCTCATGGGGGGTATCGGCGGCCTGCTCTCCGCCGTGCTGATCAGCACCCTGGCGCCGACGGCGGCCGGCTCAGGCATTCCACAGGTGATGCGCTTCC
>JAAZUZ010000028.1 GCA_018623875.1 Synechococcus sp. HW_metabat.21 | reverse complement strand
GCCATGCCCTGGGAGCTCCTGCCTCTGCTGCCCCTTGGCCTCTTGGCTGGATTGCTCTCGGGATTGCTCGGCATCGGCGGTGGACTGGTGTTCTCGCCACTGCTGCTCTGGATTGGACTGCCGCCCCATCAGGCTCTCGCCACCAGCACCTTGGCCATCGTCCCCACCACGATGGCGGGAAGCCTGACCCACTGGCGTAGCGGTCAGGTCCCCAAACAAGCCGCCCTGGCGATCGGCGCGGGGGCCGCCTGTGGAGGGGGACTCTTCAGCCGGGTTGGCCACAGCCTGGAGGGATGGCAACTCCTGGCGCTGCAAGCACTGATGTACGGGCTACTGGCCCTCGTCATTGCGCAGAAACAGCCCGATGGCGAGAGCCGCAGCAGCGTGCCCGTACCTGGCCTGATTGGTGTCGGCCTGGTGGCGGGTCTCTCCAGCGGCCTACTCGGGGTCGGCGGCGGACTCGTGATGGTGCCGTTGATGGTGCGCGGCCTGCGGCTAGGGGTCTACCTCGCAATCCGGCTCAGCACGATGGCGGTCTTTGCCTCGTCCCTGGTGGCCGCCCTCACGTTTTGGGGCGATGGCCGGGCGCAGCTGCTGATCGGCTTGGTGCTCGGAGCCGCAGCCGCCTCAGCGGCTCAGTGGTCAGCCGCTCACCTGCAGAAGGTGTCCGAACAACGCCTGGTGGGGCTGATCCGACTGCTCTGCATCCTGCTGGCCGTTGATGTGGGCCGGCGGGCTCTGCTGCTCTGGCTCTAAGCCCCTAGTGGTCTTTCCAAAAGCTGCCATCCAGTTCAAACCCAAGCACCGCCGCCATCTGCTCAAGGTTGCCCCGGCAGTTCAGGCCATATCCCCGCGACCAGTGATCGAGCAGATAGAGGCGATGGGTCATCCAGAGCTCCAGGCTGTCTGGAGCAAAGCGAATCCCTTCAGTGCGGCTGAATTGATGGGGCAGCAGCATGGCCACATGACGGGTCAACTGACCACTGCTGCGCTCGAGCAGCAGTGGAAGCCAAGGACAGAGGGCATCAGCCCGCAGGCTCCAGAGGCGCAACTCGTTGATTTCAGAGAGCTCACGGGGATCCTCGGCTGAGCGCGGCCAATCAAAGGCCAGGGTCAAACTGCCGCTGGCCTGCAGCAGCTCCTTGGGATCCAAGGCGAACCAAGGCTGCAGGGGCTCGAGGCTCTGGTCTTGAACCTGTTGCGCCGAAATCGACACCGTGCTGCCAGGAGCCAGACCAGACACCAAAACGCCTCAAAAAGTGTCGATTGACCGTAGCGAGGCCCTCCCCCAGGGGTGTCGAGCTGTGACAGGCCCAGGCCTTTTCGCTAGCCAGAACACTCATCTACGTGAGAATGGGCTGGTGTTTTTCTCGACGGTCATGTCCCTCACCCAGGCTGAAGTTCTGATTGCCCTGGTGGTGGCCGCCCACGCTGGCGTGCTCGCAGTGCGTCTCGCCGCCAGCCTCTACCGCGCCTGATCCCTTGGCACAGGAGAGACAAACTGCTAGAAGCGGTGCGTCTCTCCTGACAACCCCAAATCCTTGAGCCCCTCCCGATCTGCACGGCCATCGCAGAGGCGATCCGCAAATCGGAGACGAGCTGCTCAAGCCACCCAAACGGACACCGCCCGAGTCGAGCATCACGCCGGTCGCAAGGCGAACCGAGCCAAGCTGAGCGTCGTTGAATCCGCTCCCGCTCCGCAGCTGCGGGCCTCGAGTCCCAGTCAAGAGCTCCTCTACGGCTCCATCGGACTGTCCCTGAAGCTTGGACTTGCCCTGGTCGCCGTTGTCAGCCTGGTTCGACTGGCCGGTGCGTATCAGGAACGCCTGGATCGCTATGGCGAAGTCACCGCCGTCCTGGACATCCAAAAAGCGAAGCTGCTCAAGGCGCAAAATCGCTTTGATCGCCTCTTCAGTGTCGGCGGCGAACAAAAGCTGATCCAAGAACAGGACCAGTGGATTGCCCCGAATCGGCTCCGCGTGGTCTGGAAGCAAACCAAACCGGATTCCAATCAGCAACCGTCCAAGACAGACCCGATCCCTTAAGGCCTTTCCTTCCGTAGGTTGTTGCGGGCAATTTTTGGGTCCATGACCGCCAGCAGCGACTCCCGTTCAAACAACCTTCCGAACCAGGGGAGCCGTGCCGGTGCGGTGCTGGTGACTGGCACCACCTCTGGGGTTGGACTCAATGCCGTCAAGGCCCTGACCGATCGGGGTTGGACGGTGGTCACAGCCAACCGCGATCCCATCCGGGCTGGAGCCGCCGCTGATTCCCTGGGCATCCCCAGCGAGAAGCTTCACCACATCCGCATGGATCTCGGAGACCTCGAGAGTGTCCGAGCGGGCGTTGAGACCCTGATCAACTCCCTGGGCTTTGGCCTCGATGCCCTGGTGATCAATGCGGCCGTCTACAAGCCCCGGCTGAAGGAGCCGGAACGCTCCCCCCAGGGCTATGAGCTCTCCATGGCCACCAACCACCTGGGGCACTTCCTGCTGATCCAGCTGCTCTTGCCGCAGCTCCAGGCGTCCCAGCACCCTTCCAAGCGGGTGGTCATCCTCGGCACCGTGACCGCAAACTCCAAGGAACTCGGCGGCAAGATCCCCATCCCTGCACCGGCGGACCTGGGCGACCTGAGCGGCTTCAAAGCGGGCTTCAAGGCCCCAATCGCCATGGCCAATGGCAAAGCCTTCAAGCCCGGCAAGGCCTACAAGGACAGCAAGCTCTGCAACATGATCACGACCCAGGAGCTGCATCGGCGCCTGCACCAGTCCAGCGGAATCGTCTTTAGCTCCCTTTATCCCGGCTGCGTTGCCGACAGCCCCCTCTTCCGGAACACGCCCCGGGCCTTCCAGAAAATCTTCCCCTGGTTCCAGAAGAACGTGACCGGTGGTTACGTCAGCCAGGCCTTGGCTGGCGAACGGGTCGCACAGGTTGTCGCCGATCCTGGCTTTGGCACCTCGGGCGTGCATTGGAGCTGGGGCAATCGCCAGAAGCAGGACGGCAAACAGTTCAGCCAGGAGCTCTCCGACAAAGCCAGTAACCCCGAGACCGCACAGGGGGTTTGGGAGGAATCGCTCAAATTGGTCGGCTTGGGGTAGGCGAACGTCTCCCTTGCAGTAGGGATGACAAGCCCATATCCCTGATGTATGCCTGAGGCAAGCCTCACAGGGTTGCCGATGGGCAGGCCGTTGAATCCACTCAACCAGGAGGATCAGCCCCGCTGGTTCCTGTTGGCGATGGCCAGTCGCTGGCCCCTAGCCATTGTCCTCGCCACCTGGTCAGCGGCCCTCGCCGCCGTC
Source organism: Synechococcus sp. HW_metabat.21 (assembly GCA_018623875.1). Taxonomy (GTDB): domain Bacteria; phylum Cyanobacteriota; class Cyanobacteriia; order PCC-6307; family Cyanobiaceae; genus Vulcanococcus. Next base: position 11,058 of record JAAZUZ010000028.1, on the reverse strand, counting down.
CAGATCCTGGGGCAACCCATTCCGATCGCCGTAAAGCGGCAGATGCCCTTCCCGGTGGTTCTGAAGGGACCAATCCAGGTCGAGAAGATCCTGACGCCGGTCCAGGTTCAGGCCAATGGCTCCCTACCGGTTGCCGTCAAGGCCCCATCGGCTCTGCCGGTGGATGTGGCACGGATCCAGAAGCCCGTGGCCGTTGAGAAGATCGTCGAAGCCGTGGAGATCATCAGCGATGAACCGCTCCTGGTGAATGGTGAGGTGGGCGTCAACCAGATCGGCGGCAATGTCACCGTCACGATCAAAGACGCCCTGAAGTCGATGTCGCCCCTGCCGCTGCCCCCCCTGCCATGACGCGACATGCTCCCCTGCTTGCCGTGCTCATGCTGCTGGTGAGCACAAGCACTCCCAGCGCGCGGGCCGAGACCGCAAGCGCCACGGAACAACAGGTCCTGCTGGAGCGGCTGCGGGAGCGGCAACAGGAAGAGCACGACCGCTGGCGGCGCTTCGGGGACGTCGAAGTGGATTGGAAGAGCTGGAAACCCTTTGACACCCACCCCTACGTCTGGATCACCCCCTGGCGGCGCGCAGTGACACGACCCACGTCGATTGGCGGCCTCAGTTGGCCCTCCACCCCCGACAGCGACTCCACAAGCAGCATTCCCGATCGAGCCTTGGCGGTGAACTGCAAGGACATGACCATCAACCGCAAGCGGGCGGGATCCAACTGGGGCGACTGGCGCGTCCCCAGCGTGGACACTCCAGCCGAGACGCTCCTACTGGCGGCCTGCACGAGCCTGAGCTCTTGAACCGCACCACCCAGTCCTGCCTGCTGCTCCTGCTCGGCTTTGGTGGCGGACTCGCCGCGGCCCTGCTGCTGAACAGTCAACGCGCCGCACTGCTTCAGCCGCTGCTCTGGCCCCTTGCCGCTGTGGCCAGCGCAGCACTCCTAGCCCAGGGGCTTTGGAGCATTGCCCGCTTTGGCCTTCGTGTGGAGATCTTCACGCGCGCCCCCATCGACGTGGGAACCCGCAGCGGAAGCCTGAAGGCCGAGGTCACCAAGGTGCGCCTTTAGCCGAAACCCGGAGTCAGTCGAAGCCGAGCAAATCAAAAATTTCCCGGTCCTTGAGCGGTTCGGCCTCAAGGGGCTTCACGCTCTCCAGCATCGACCCAGCGAGACGGAGGTATTCGTTTTGAACTGCCTCCACCTCAGGGGTGGATTCCATCTCAAAGATCGTGCACTTCTTGAGACGGGAGCGGCGGATCGCATCGAGGTCTGGGAAATGGGCCATGGTCTTCATGCCCACCCGTTCGTTGAAGCGATCAATCTGATCGGTGTCACGGCTGCGGTTAGCCACAACCCCACCAAGGCGCACTTTGTAGTTCTTGGCCTTGGCTTGAATCGCAGCAATGATGCGATTCATCGCAAAGATCGAATCGAAATCATTCGCCGTGACGATCAAGCAGTAGTTGGCATGTTGCAGCGGTGCCGCAAAACCACCACAGACGACATCACCGAGCACATCAAAGATCACCACGTCGGTGTCTTCCAGGAGGTGATGCTCCTTCAGCAATTTGACGGTCTGACCGGTCACATAACCACCGCAGCCGGTACCGGCCGGAGGCCCACCGGACTCCACGCATTGCACGCCGTTGAAGCCGTCAAAAACGAAATCCTCTGGCCTCAGTTCCTCGGTGTGAAAATCCACCCCTTCGAGGATGTCGATCACCGTCGGCACCATCTGCTTGGTCAGCGTGAAGGTGCTGTCGTGCTTGGGATCGCAACCAATTTGAAGCACCCGTTTGCCCAGCTTCGAGAAGGCGGCAGAGAGGTTCGAGCTCGTGGTGCTTTTACCAATACCGCCCTTGCCGTAAACAGCAATCACCAACGCCCCCTCTGCGATGTTCACCGAGGGATCTTGATGAACCTGGACGCTGCCCTCACCGTCGGGGCGCTTGAGCGTGGTGGTCATAAATCAGGAACAACCAGGAACACAGAAACCCTGGTTTTCATGCTCTGCCCCTATCCAAGACCTGCAATGGCCAGTTGACCTCTAGGCCCACGCAAAGCGAAACAGTTAGGCCAAAGATGTGGATAACAACACAGTTTTTTAGGTAGCAGTACTCAGGTCAAAGCAACGATCAGCGGCTGTAATGGGCCTTCGCTTCGTACAAGGCTTCACTGTCGATCACGGCCAGCCCCTGGTCTCGGGCATAGGCCTCGGTGTTTTTGCGCACCTTGCCGCGCACGAAGAAGGGGATCTTCGCCAGCTCCGCCTCGCCATCGGCACTCCAACTCAGGCTGCCCCCAGCAACGGCGACCGCCACCGGAGCCGGCTCCTCAAGAACTGGAGCAGCGGGAGCACCATCCCCGAGGTGACTGCGATGGCCGTCCACGAACTCAAAGTCATGGCGGAACATGCCGATCAGGTGTTCCTCCAAGCCCATCATCAAAGGGTGGACCCAGCTGTCGAAAATGACGTTGGCCCCCTCCCAACCCATCTGCGGGGCGTAGCGGGCCGGCACGTCCTGCACATGAAGCGGAGAGCTAATGACTGCGCAGGGGATCCCGAGACGCTTGGCGCTATGGCGCTCCATCTGGGTCCCCAGCACCAGCTCCGGAGCGGCCTCGGCCATGGCCGCTTCCACCGCGAGGTAGTCATCGGTAATCAGGGCTTCTAGCCCCAACTCAGCCGCGAGCGCCCTGACCTCCCGGGCCATCTCCCGGCTGTAGGTGCCCAAGCCGACCACTTCGAAACCCAGCTCGCGACTAGCAATCCGGGCAGCCGCAATGGCATGGGTGCCATCGGCAAAGACAAACACCCGTTTCCCGGTCAAATAGGTGGAATCAACGGAACGGGAATACCAGGGCAAGCGGGACTGGCGCTCAGCCTGAAGTTCGGCAGGCAGCTCAAGGCCCAGGACGCCGTGCAACTCCCGCAGGAAGTCCACGGTGGCACCGATGCCAATCGGAACGGTCTTGACCGCCGGTAGACCGAACTGGCGCTCCAGCCAGCTGCAGACCGTACCGGACACCTCCGGGTAGAGGTTCAAGTTGGCATCGGCCATGGGAATGCGCAGCAGATCCGCCGGCCGGGCACCGAGGGGAGCGACGACGGCCACGTCGATGCCGTAGCCAGCCAGCAGCTGCGTCAGTTCGCGAACGTCATCGCGGCAGCGGAACCCCAAGAGCGAGGGGCCGAGGAGATTCACCCGCGGACGACGGTTCTCGGCCCGCCAGCGAGTGGGGTCCAGCTTGGGCGCACCAGGGGCGGGCAACTGGGGCTTCAGCAGGTTGCGGACCAGTTGGTAGAAGGTCTCAGCGGCCCCCCAGTTCTCCTTCTTGGAGTAAGCCGGCAACTCCAGATTGACCATCGGAATGCCGCCAAGATCCATGCCGGCCGCCAGGGCCCCGGGCTGGTCCTGGATCAACTCCGCCGTGCAGCTCTCGCCGACCAGCAGGGCTTCGGGCTGAAACCGTTCGACCGCATCGGCGATGGAGCGTTTCACCAACTCCGCCGTGTCACCACCGAGGTCCCGGGCCTGAAAGGTCGTGTAGGTGACGGGCGGACGGCGATCCCGCCGTTCAATCATCGTGAACAGCAAGTCGGCGTAGGTGTCCCCCTGCGGCGCATGGAGCACGTAGTGCACCCCCTCCATGGAGGCGGCAATGCGCATGGCCCCGACGTGCGGGGGGCCTTCGTAGGTCCAGAGCGTGAGTTCCATCGGGGGCGAATCAGGAGAACTGCAGCGCGCCGCGGCGACGCAGGGGACGGGCAAAGAGTTCGGCCAGATCTCCGGCCTGATCAATGCCATGAATGGGGCTGAAGACCAACTCGATCGACCACTTGGTCGCCATCCCCTCGGCCTCCAGGGGGTTAGCGAGGCCCATGCCGCAGACCACGAGATCGGGACGCTCCTGGCGAACCCGCTGCAGCTGGTTGTCCACGTGCTGCCCCTCACTGAGCTGGGTGCCCTCAGGCAACCGCGCCAGCTCTTGGGCCATCAGCTGACGATCGAGATAGGGGGTGCCCACCTCCACCAGCTCCATGCCGCACTCCTGTGCAAGGAACCGCGCCAGGGCCGGCTCCAGCTGGGAATCGGGCAGGAGGAAGAGACGTTTGCCCTCCAACACCTCCCGGTGGGGAGCCAAGGCACGTCGGCCCCGCTCCACCAGGGGATCCAGCACAGCATCGATCTGGGCCGGATCGACACCACAGGCCGTTGCTGCCGCGGCCATCCAGTCCCGGCTGCCCTCCACCCCAAAGGGATAGGGCGCCTCGATCAAGTGCGCTCCTCGATCCACCAGGGCCCGTGCCGTTCCGGAGAGATAGGGCTGGGCCAACAGCAGTTGGGTCCCCGGGCCCACCGCAGGGAGCTCCGTGGAGCGGCGGGGGGGCAAACTCGCCACCCGCTCGATGCCGAGCTTGTGGAAGAGGCCCACCAAGCGGTCCTCCACCGCATCCGCCAGGGTCCCCGCAATCAACAACTGGGGCTGATCGCCCTTGGGCATCAGAGGCACAAGCGCCTGCAGGGCGCTGTCCTCCCCTTGGGTGAAGGTGGTCTCAATGCCACTGCCCGTGTAGTTGATTACCGTCACCCGTCCGGCGTGCTGCTGATTCAGCCGCTCAGAGGCCTTGGCGAGATCCAACTTGATCACCTCGCTCGGGCAGCTCCCGACCAGGAACAAGGTGCGGATCTCAGGGCGGCGCTCCAGCAGTTGGGCGACAAGGCGGTCCAACTCCTCGTTGGCATCAGCCAAACCGGCCAGATCCCGCTCTCCCAGGATCGCCGTGCCGAAGCGGGGCTCCGCAAAAATCATCACCCCGGCGGCGCTCTGGATCAGGTGGGCGCAAGTGCGCGAGCCCACCACCAGGAAAAAGGCATCCGGCATGCGCCGGTGCAGCCAAACAATCGACGTCAGGCCGCAGAACACTTCGCGCTGCCCGCTTTCCTTCAGCGGTGGCGGAAGGCTGGATTGGGCCACTGAGCTACTGACCATGACAGTCAGCCCCCTTTTGCTGAGCGCTATCGCCCCGGCCTAGCTCCGGTTACGGGGGAGCGGAAACGTTTTGGCCACAAGCCGTCACTTATGGCGTGAGGGAAAGCGCACAAAGGACCGCCGTCAGCTGGCCGGCAGCGCCCGCAGAGACTCCTCAGAGCCCATCACCACCAGCAGCTCTCCCTCCGCCAAGACGTGGGACGCCGGGGGGTTCACGTGCAGCTCCCCCGCCGGACCAGCCGCGAGCACATTGACGTTGTAGTGCTTGCGCAGGTTGAGATCCCGCAAGGAATGGCCGACGAACGCCTCGGGAACCTTGATCTCTTCGATGCTGCTGCGGTCATCCAACCGCAATTGCTCCAGCAGGTTCGGCCGCACCAGCTCCATCCCCAGGCGCTGACCCATCATTTTTGAAGGGAAGACGACGCGGTCTGCACCGACCCGCTTGAGCATCTTCATGTGGATGTCGCTCGTGGCCCGGGCGATCACCTGCTTCACGCGACTGCCTTCGGAGTCTTTGCAGATCAAGGTCGCAGTGACGCTGGCCTCCAGCGGTTCGCTCATGGCGACCACAACGGTCTCCATGTCCAGCACCCCGGCGGCCCGCAGGGCCTCTTCATCGGTGCAGTCCACCACCCGCGCTTCGATCGCGGGATCGATCTGGCGGAGCTCATCGATGGCGCGCTGGTTGGAGTCAATCGCCAACACTTCAGCGCCGGACTGCAGCAATTCCGAGCAGACCGAGGAGCCGAAGCGTCCGACGCCGATCACGGCAAAGCTGCCGCGGCGGACCCCGGATTCAGCGCTCCACTGCCACCACTGATTCACAGCCACTGATTCAGCTCGACGCCCCCTTTTCTAAGTGGTGAAGCCACTAGACATACAAATCCTCTTTGGGATAGCCGACGCGACTTTGGTGGCGGTGGCCATAGAGAGCCGAGAGCAGCAACAGGATTCCGACCCGCCCCACAAACATCCCCACCATCAACACCAACTGGCCCCAGCGGTTCAGGTGGGCCGTCACCCCGAGATCCAGACCGACCGTGCCGAAGGCGGACACGCAGGTGAAGAGCTTCTCCAGAAAACTGAAGGACTGATCCTGCTGTTGCCCCAGGGAATTGCCCAGCCCCAAGGTCAAGGCCATCAACACCACGAACAAGGCCGAAGCCAAGGTGACCCCAACGGCCCGCAGCACCGTGGCGTCAGGGATCTGACGGCGATGCAAGAGGACATCGCTGCGGCCCTGCAGGGTCGAGCGGGTCGCCCCCATCAAGATCGCGAAGGTCGTCGTCTTGACCCCACCGCCGGTGCCGCCAGGACTGGCACCGATGAACATCAACACGATGATGAGCAGCAGGCCGGCATCGGTGATCTGATTGGCCGAGAGAGGAATGGTGTAGAAGCCAGCGGTGCGGGTCGTGATCGACTGGAAGAGGACGATCTGCAGGCGCTGCACAAAGCTGTAGGGCTCCATCGCCGAAGCGCCATAGCCGAAATGCTCGGTGATGAGCAGTCCGGCCGCACCAATGGCGATGAGCAGGGCCGTACTGCGGATGACCAGTCGGGTGTGCAGGCTCAGACGCCGCAGGCGCCTGAGCCGAAAGCGGTTGTTCCAGATGTCATTGGCTACCCGCCAGCCGATGCCGCCAATGACGATCATCAAGGCGATGACACCGGTGACGACCGGGTTATCGCGATAGTTCTCCAGGCTGTTGGACCAGAGGCCGAAGCCGGCGTTGTTGTAGGCGCTGATGGCATGGAACATCGAGGCCCACAGCCGGCGGCCTGGGTCGTCGATGTCGGTGAAACCGAAGCTGTAGAGCACCACCGTGCCCAGGCCCATCACACAGAGAGCCACGAGCAGGATGCTGTGGAAAGTGGGACCGATGCCGCCAACACCGAACTCATCAAGGGAACGCCCCTTGTCGAGGCGATGCCGCAACCCCGATCGCCCCTGCACGAAGCCCTGCAGAAAGGTCGTGATCGCCATCAAGCCGAGGCCACCGGTGACGATCAGACCGGCCAGCACCACCTGCCCAGCAAAGGTCAGGTCTTTGCCGACATCGATCACCGAGAGTCCCGTCACGGTGATCGCCGATGTGGCCGTAAACAGCGCCTGCCAGAGGCCGACGTTGCTGGTCGAGCACAGCGGCGTCGAGAGGAGCAGGGTTGCCAGAACGATGACAAGCAGACCCGTCACCACGGTGAATTGCGGGACCGTGAGCTGGTGACGCCAACGCTGCAGCGCCCGAACTGGATTGCTCGAAGACGGGTTCATCCCGCAAACCGTAGGTAAGGTCCGATCGATCTCGCAGCGTCCACCAGCCGATGAATCCGATCGTTGTACTGCTGGTGATGGCAGTGCTGATCCTGGTGGGCTCGGCGTTGGCCTCCAGTACGGAGGCCGCCATGTTGACGGTGAATCCGATTCAGGTCCACACCCTCAAGCAACAACGGGTGGCCGGATCGAAGGCCCTCGAGCGCATCAAGGCCCGGCCGGGACGGGCCTTGGTGCTGCTCGTGATGATCAACAACCTCTTCAACATCTCCGGATCCATCCTGCTGGGCAGCCAGGCCAACCAGGTCTTCGAGACCGTTGGAGGGCGCTGGGCGCTGCTGCTGTTCAACATCGGATTCACGGTGGCTGTGATCCTCTTCGCTGAAATCCTGCCGAAGACGATTGGCAACAGCTTTGCCATGCCGATCTCGTTGGTTTCGGCGCGCATCCTGCTGATGCTCGAGCGCCTGACCCTGCCCCTGCTGCTGGTGCTCGAGAAACTGATGCCAGCCATCACCGCCAGCAACGAACTCACGACCAACGAACGTGAGATCCACTTGATGGCGCGCCTGGGCTCGCAGCAGGGGCAAATCGAAGCCGACGAGGCGGCGATGATCGGCAAGGTCTTTGCCCTCAACGACCTCACCGCCAGGGACCTGATGGTCTCCCGGGTCGCCACCCCCTCCCTCTCCGGCGGCGCCAGCCTGGACTCGGTGCGGCAAGACATCTTGGATGCCGCCGATGACGCCTGGTGGGTGGTGCTTGGAGAGGAGGTCGATGAGGTGCTCGGGGTCCTCAGCCGCGAGCGGGCCATGGCTGAACTGCTGAGTGGCGGCGGCTACCGCCTGATCAGCCAGCTCTGCGATGCACCGCAGTTCGTGCCGGAGATGATCCACGCCGATCGACTTCTCACCAGCTTCCGCCGCGGGGATCGCAGCTCAGTCCGCGTCGTCGTTGATGAATTCGGAGCCTTTGTCGGCCTTGTCAGTGCCGCCGACATCCTGGGGGTACTGGCCGGCTGGAAGCGGCTGCCCAGTGAGGATTAAGTGTGAGCGCGGGCGCCCTTACTGCGCTTGAGCAGCCACCAATAAAGGCCACCAAACAGTCCCGCACTGGCCAATCCCACCAGGGTGGATCCGAGCAACAGGCGTGAACTCATCGCCAGACCCAGCTCAAAGAGTCCCCCCTGCTGAAGCACCTCAAGCGACGGCAAGGCAGGGCCTGGACCCAGCACCCTGCAGCCCACGGTGTAGTTGAACCAGTAGAGGGGGATATAGGTCAGGGGATTGCTGATCCACGTGCCCGCGGCCGCCAGGATGTGGTTGCCGCGCACCAGGCTGGCCAGGGCAATTCCCAGCAGGGTCTGCAAACCAAAGATGGGGAAACACCCCATGAAGACGCCGGCCGCTAAACCGCGGGCCTTCTGACCAACCGTGGCTTCGTGGTGCCAGAGCCAAAGCAGCCACTGACGCAGGCGCCTCAGCCACGACTTGGGCCCGGTCATTGGAGGGTGTTCCGGCACTGGAGGCTCACGTTCTACAGCCCGAACCAACGGCAGACCATCCAGGGCACAGCGATGGCCATGGCGATGGTGAGGGGGAATCCGTAGCGGGAGACATCCAAGAAGCGATAGCGACCCGGGCCGTAGACCATCAGGTTCGTCTGGTAGCCGACGGGGCTCAGAAAGCTCTGGCTCGCGCCGAACAGCACGATGTAAATCAGCGCCATCGGCGGCAAGCCCAATCCCTGGGCCAATTGACCGGCGATCGGAATCAACATCGCCACGGTGGCGGCGTTGCTCATGACCTCCGTGAGGGCCACGGTGAACAGGAAGACCACCACCATCGCGCCGTAGACCGGCCAGTTGCTGAGGCCGAGCAGCAACGCCTGGGCTAAGGCCGAGGCCAAACCCGTTTTCTCCAGGGCAACGCTGAAGCTGGCCAAGGAGCCCAAGAGCACCAGGACATCCAGGCGCACGACCCGCTGCAATTCACCGGCCCGCAGGCAGCCCGTCACCACCATCGCCACAGTGCCCAGCAAGACGGACGCGACCAGGGGAATGACCTCAAAACTGGGTAGCAGCAGCACCAGAGCCGCAATCAGCAGAGCCACGCGCTTGCGGCTCACCGTCGGAAGATCTTTCTCCAGCTGCTCAAGGACGACCAAGTCGTTGCTGGCCTGAAGGCCACGGATGGCGTCCCTGGGTCCCTGCAGCAGCAGAACATCGCCCTCACGCAGTTGAGCCCGGCCCAGCCGTTCCCGCAGCACGGCATTGCCGCGGCGTAGGGCAAGCACCGTCGCGTTGTAGCGCTGCCTGAAGCGCAAATCCCGCAGGCAATCCCCAGCCAAGGTGGAGCCCGAAGGCAACAGCACTTCCACCATGCGCTGGCTGTTGTCTTCCTCCAAGCTCACCGGCTGCTCTGGCGTCGGAGCCAACACCACCGTGTGGTCCTGCTGCAGCCTCAGCAGGTCGTCGCGATTGCAGCGCAGGAGCAAGCGATCACCCAGCATCAAGGTGCGATCGGCCAGGGGCGGCATGAAGCGCTCCGCACCGCGATGGAGCTCAAGGACATCGAGGTCAAAGCGCCGTTGCAGACGGGTGGCATGGAGCGATTGGCCGATGAGCTCTGAGCCCAGGGGAATCTTGACCTCCGTCAAATAGCCACTGCTGGAGAGGTCAGCGATGAGGTCATCGTCATCACGCCCCCGGTCCGGCAGGAAGCGGTCAGCGAGCAGCACCATCAAGGAGCCGCCCAGCACCCAGACCCCCAAACCAATCGGAGTGAAGCTGAACAGGCCAAAACTGCCGTAGCCCAGACGGCTGCTGACCTCACTGGCAAGCAAGTTCACCGAACTACCCAGCAGGGTGATGGTGCCTCCCAGGACCGTCGCAAAGGACAGGGGGAGCAGCACCTTCGACGGGGAAATGCGGCGGCGCTTGCACCAGCCCTCGACCACCGGCAGCAGGCTGGCCACAATCGGGGTGTTGGGGACCACCGCAGAAACGGGACCCACAACAGTCACCATCAGGGTGATCATTCGCCTGGGACTGCGAATCGCATCGGAGCCAATCAAGGCCCGCAGGCGATCCAAACCACCACTGCGGAACAGTCCCGCGGAAATCGCAAACAGACCCGCCAAGGTGATTAAGGCGGGGCTACCAAAGCCCTCCAGGGCCTCCCGCGGCTCAATCACGTGAAAGCTGACCAGCAACCCGGCGGCGAGCAGGCCCGTGAGATCCGGGGCCAACCAACCGGAGACAAACAGCACGACCGAGCCGATCAACACCAGCAGCGTGATCAATGCTCCGGGCTGCAGAGCGGCGGCAACAAGATCAGCCAAGACAGGGGCGATCGGTCAAGGTCTTCAGCCTACAGGGCCTAAAACACGGCAAAAAGATCGGGAAAGCTGACCCGGAGAAGTCAAAGGAGACAGAAGCCAGTCATAAAGCACTAATTGAGCAGATTCAGTTCCCAAGTGATTTACCGTGGAATACCGCCAGGTGATGCCGTTGTCCTTCAACGCCAAAACCAGCTACGGGCTGCTGGCCTTGCTTGAGCTCGCTGGCATCCAGGCCCAAGGGGGACGGCTACAGGTCTCCGCCATCGCCCAGCGCCAGGACATTCCTGAGCGTTATCTCGAGCAGATGCTGACCAGCCTGCGCAAAGGGGGCCTCCTCAACAGCAGCCGCGGCCCCAGGGGGGGCTATCAACTCGCCAGACCAGCCGCAGCAATCCAGCTCAGCGAAGTACTCGACTGCCTGGAGGGCAGCTCTGAGCCGGAG
>JAAZUZ010000150.1 GCA_018623875.1 Synechococcus sp. HW_metabat.21 | reverse complement strand
TTGGCGCACGAGGCTGCCGGCGAGCAATTCGCCGCTGAGTTCCAGTTCGCTCGCCGTGATCAACCCATCCAGGGCCGCCTGCTGGTCCTCCTTGTTGCCCGTGCAGCGCGCCAGGGCCTCCCGCCGCCGCTCAAGGCTGGCGTCAACCCGCTCCCGGCTGATCCGGCCGCTCTGCACGGCCTTCACCAAGCCATCGAGAGCCTCTTGGGCATCCGCAGGCATCAGGATCAAATCTGCCCCGGCTTCAAAGGCGAGGACGGCGGCTTCGGCGCTGCCGTGGTGCTGGCTGATGGCCTCCATGACCAGCGCATCCGTCACCACCAGGCCGGGGAACTGCAGCTCCCGGCGCAACAGACCGCTCAGGACGGCCTCAGAGAGGGTGGCCGGTTGCGCGCTGTCCAGGGCCGGAAGGCGCAGGTGGGCGGTCATCACCGAGGCCACCCCCGCAGCAATGGCCCGCTGAAAGGGCGGCAGCTCGACCTGATCGAGGCGTTCACGGTCGTGGGGCAGTTCGGGCAGCTCCAGGTGCGAATCGCAGCTTGTGTCGCCGTGGCCAGGGAAGTGTTTGGCGCAGGCCAGCACGCCTTCGGCTTGGCAGCCCTCGATGAATGCCGCTGCGAGGGCACCGGCGCACTCGGGGGTTTCCCCCCAGGCGCGCACATTGATGACGGGGTTGGCCGGGTTGTTGTTGACATCACAGACCGGACCCAGCACCCAGTTGAGCCCCAGCAGCCGCGCCTGCCGGCCGGTGCAGCGGCCGTAGCGCTCCGCCAAGCGCTCAGCCCGCTGCGGATCGCGCCGATGCAGGGCCTCAAGCGACAGGGGAGGTGCAAGCCAGGAGGCCCCTTCAAAGCGTTGGCCGACCCCCTCTTCCACGTCGGCGCAGAGCAACAGGGTCTGGCCCGCCCAGCGCTGGAGTTGCTCGCAGCGCAGGCGCAGTTCCTCGGCGCTCCCCCCCAGCAGGATCACGCCGCCGACCCCCTGCTCGAGCAGGCCCCGCAGCTGCGCGTTGCTCAGTTCCCAGCGGGGGTAGCGGCGCTGATGGTCCCGTGCATGGCCACTGCCCCGCACCACCAGCAGGCTGGCGAGTTGCCGCCGGAGCTCAGAAGCCTCCATCCTCCTGTTGACCGGTGCCTTCGGGAACTTCGCCGCGCTCTTGGCGCTGCTCCTCAAGTTGGTTCAGCAGGCCGAGCACGGAGGTGCCCTTCTCGATGCCCCGGTCCAGCTGGAAGATCACCTCAGGGGTGCGGCGCATGTTCAGCCGGCGGCCCAGCTCCCCTTTGACGTAGTTCGAGGCCGAGCGCAAACCCTCAAGGGCTTGCTGTTGCACCTCAGCGCTCCCGTAGACGCTGACAAAAATCTTGCAGTGCTGCAGATCGCCGGCTACATCCACATTGGTGATGCTCACCATCCCCAGGCTGACCCGCTCGTCCTTGATCCCGGTGACCAGCAGTTCGCTGACCTCCCGGCGGATCAGAGCGGCCACGCGTTCAACGCGACGACCTTGCGCCATGGCTATGCGATGACCTCTGGAGTCACCATGGCACGCAGAATCAGGGTGAGGCTCACCAGGCCGCTCACCAGGGCTCCGATCAGGGCAACAGCGGTGACCGGATTGCTGCGGCGCTGGGCGAGGGGCTCTAGGACGGAGTTGGCGACGCCAAGCCCGAACGCAATCAAGTAGCGCGGGTAGCGCGTGACGTTCAGAAAAAAGTCCCGCATGGGGGCCGGGGCGCTGATCAAACAGTGCTGGCTACTCTGCCGCCAAAGGGCACCCGTTGCCGCGCGATTTGATCTCTTGATGCTGGAGCTCCATCAGTTCCGCCATTCCGCCTTCTGCGAGAAGGTCCGCTTGGTGCTGGCCTTCAAGCAACTCAGCTTCACGCCGGTGGAGGTCACCCCCGGAGTCGGTCAGGTCGACCTCTACCGGCTCTCCGGCCAGCGGCAGGTGCCGGTCCTCGTCGATGGCAGCGAGGTAATCGCGGACTCCACGGCCATCGCGTTGCATTTGGAGCAGAAGCATCCCGATCCGGCACTGCTCCCCAGCGATCCCGCCCAGCGGGCCCAGGTGCTGTTGCTGGAGGACTGGGCCGACACCGCCCTGGCGGCTGGAGCGCGGATGGCTCTGGTGCAGGCGGCAGCCAGCGATCCGGTGCTGCGGGATGGCTTGCTGCCGGAGGCCACCCCATCCCCGCTGCGCTCCCTCGTGGGCGCACTGCCCGGTGGGGTGCTGAGTGGTGTCGGTCAAGTGCTTGACCAGCAGGTTCTGCAGCAACTGCGCAGCAGCCTCGAGCAGCTCACGGCCCTCGTGCAGGCCCAGCCCTATCTGGTGGGAGATCAACTCACCCTGGCGGATTTGGCGGTGATGGCCCAGTTGTCCCTGATCAAGTTCCCCAGCTCGGCCGGTAGTCCCTTGGCGGGCCGTGGGGTGGCGGGCTTGGCCGACGATCCCCGTTTGGAATCGCTCTGGCTCTGGCGCGATCGCCTCGGTCTTCAATTGGGGCGCCCCTAGGGCTGCCGCTCCAGCAGCAGCGTTCCGCTCCAGTGCCGTTTGGCTTCAGCAATGAGGCCCTCGGAGGGAGAGTCGTAACTCACTTGCCACTGCTGGGCTTCGATCCGATCGGCATTGATGCGGACATAGCGGCTCAGGGTTTCGACTTGGCTGACGCGCGGATCGCCGGGGCCATGCAGCACCTGCAGGCTGAGCTCGTCCGCGAGGAACTGATCCGTGGGCGGCTGTTCGCTGCGGCGCCCCACCACGGTGGACTCCAGATAGCGATCTCCGCTGAGATCGGCGAGCTGTCGGTTGGGGTTCTGGGGGTCATTGCGGACCCGCTGCAGCTGCTCTCCGAGGAGCGCCCGTCCGACGGAGTTGGCGTTGAAGGCGCGGTCGCCCACGATGCGCCCCGAGGGGTCTTGGATGAAGCGGACCGCGTACTCGATCTCCGGCTCCACGCCGCTGAGGTCGGCGCTGGTGGCGACCCAGTCCCCCTCAAACCAGGAGGGGTAGACGAGATCGCGTGCTCCGGGCCGCGGCAGCGGTGCCGGCAGGCTCCACGTGGGCCAGCCCTCGAGCCGTTGCTCCAGGGTTGAAGCCGCCGTCGCCGGAAGGCCGCCACTGAGCAGGAGGACCAGGCTGAGTAGGAGCGCCAGCAGCGGTCGACGGGCAGGCGGCATGCGGCACACGTGGCAGGCTGCCTGTGATCCTGCCGCCTGAAACGGCCCCATGTCCGACCCCCTGATCCGCGAGCTGGATCACTACGTGGTGCTGGAGCCGGGGAAGCCCGAGCAACTGCTGACCGTTGCGGAAACCTTGGTGTGGCTGGAGCAGCAATTGAGCTCCCTCGAGTCCGTCCCAGAGGACCTGTCGGGTTTGCCCATGGCGGCCGATCAGGCCCAGCGGTTGCTGGAGACGGCCTGTGAGCTGGAGCTGCAGCCCGGTGTGACGGTGCAGTGGTTTGCGATTCGACTGGAGCCGCCCGGCACGGCTAATTGATCGATTGGCCCACCTCGCCGGCGTCGTTGGTGACTTGCAGTTGTCCCAGGGGGGGCGCGGCGCGTTCTTTGATGATCGAAGGCAGGGCCTCGAGGATTTGCTCGGCCACCTGCTCGGGCGGGCGGCCGTCCTGAAGGATCCGCAGGTCGGCCTGGGCATAGAGCGGGCGGCGCTCGGCCAGCAAGGCCGCTAAGCGCTCAGCGCGGTCTTCCGCCTCCATCAGCGGACGGGGGGTGGGGTCGGCCTCGAGGCGCTGCAACAGCATTGCGTCGGGGGCGTCGAGCCAGACCACGACCCCTTGATGCAGCTCCCCCCAGTTGGCCGGCTGGGTGACGACACCGCCGCCGGTGGCCACAACCAGGGAATGCCAGGAGGCGATTTGGTTGAGCACGGCCGATTCCAGCGCGCGAAAACCGCTTTCCCCGTCGCTGGCAAAAATCTCAGGAATGGAGCGACCAGCCACCTGTTCGAGGCTGGTGTCGGCGTCGATGAAGCGGTAGTTCAGCGCTTCCGCGAGGTGCCGGCCCACGCTGCTTTTGCCGCTGCCCATCATCCCCACTAGATAGAGGTTCAAGCCCTCCAGTCGCTGCCGCAGCTGGACTCGGGTGTCCTCCATCGGTTCGCCATCGCAAGCACCAATATTCTTAAGATGCGACCTTCCGTTACTCGCTGTCATGACTCCGCCAGTGATGGCGGCGCCTCCGGCGAGCCCGGTGTCCGTCGTCTCCAACGCTCCCCACGGCCAGGGACGCCCTTGCGTCATCACCCGCCGGGCCACGTTCAGCTCGAGTCATCGCTATTGGCTGCCTGAGCTGACCCCGGAGCAGAACGCCGCACAATTCGGCCCCTGCAGCGTGGCCCCTGGCCATGGCCATAACTACGAGTTGATCGTGGCCATGGGCGGCGGGCTCGATGCCCACGGCATGGTGCTGAACCTCTCGGATGTGAAGCACGCCATCCGCGAGCAGGTCACCGCCCAGCTCGATTTCCGCAGCCTGAACGAGGC
>JAAZUZ010000149.1 GCA_018623875.1 Synechococcus sp. HW_metabat.21 | reverse complement strand
CGCCACAGGGGGTGCCGCCCAACTCGGTGGATCCGGTGATCGCCGCGTCCTCGAGGAGGCGTTGGCTTGGGCCGATGGGGCTCTGGTCGGCGGTCAAACAATCCGAGCCCATGGCTGCACCTGTTTGATCCGCGATGCCGATCTCTTGGAGAGGCGCCGGCAGGAGGGGCGTCCGCCACAACCAGCAGCCCTGGTGGTGAGCCGCCAATCCGACTGGGATCAAGACTTGCGTGTGTTCCATCAGCCCTTGGAGCGTTGGCTGCTTGGGCCCCACGAGGCCGCCCCCGCTGGTTTTGATCGGGCCCTACGCCTCGAGTCCTGGCCTCAAACCTTGGCGGCGACCGGTTTTGAGCGTCTGCTCCTGCTTGGGGGAGCCCTGCTGGCTTCCCAACTGCTGGCCGAGGAGCTCGTCGATGAGCTTCAGCTCACCCTGGTGCCCCAGCTGTTGGGCGGGCCCCATAGCTGGTTGCGTTCCGATCTCGCCTTGGAATCCCGTGGCTGGCAGCTCATCGAGCATCGCCCTTTGGGGGGAGAGGAGTTGTTGCTGCGTTACCGGCGCACCTGAGCCTTGAGGTTGCTGAAACGCTCGGCCACTGGGCAACGGCTGGAGGGTGCGGTCATGGCCAGGCTGGGGGTTGCAAAGGCCCCGATGGCTAAGGCCCTAGCCGTTAGCGTTCTGCCCGCTGCCCGCCCCCTGGTCTTGAGCTGATGTCCGAGCTCACTGTTCGCTGGCACCGATCGATTGAAGAAATCCCCGAGGCGCATTGGCAGGCCCTCACGGAGGCGGCAGGGCTCCCCTTTTATTCCTGGCGTTGGCTGGTTGGCCTGGAGCGCTCTGGAAGTGTCGCCCCGCGGCAAGGCTGGCAGCCCTGTCACTTGAGCCTCTGGCGGGAGGAGCAGGTGATCGCGGTGGCCCCGCTCTACCTGAAGGGCCACAGCTATGGCGAATTCGTCTTCGACCAGTCCTTTGCCCAATTGGCCGCTCAGCTGGGTCAGCGCTACTACCCGAAGCTGCTGGGGATGAGCCCCCTGAGCCCCGTGGTGGGCTACCGCTTTTTCACTGCTCCTGAGGAAGATCCCCAGCAGGTCACGGCCCTGTTGATGCAGTGCATTGATCGCTTCTGCGCGGAGCATCAAATCTTCAGCTGCAACTTCCTCTACGCCGATCCCCAATGGCAGGCACTAGCGGAGGCGTCGGGATGCGCCACCTGGTTGAACCAGCAGAGCCTGTGGAGCAACCAGAGCTATGGCTGCTTTGACGACTACCTCGCGAGCTTTAACGCCAACCAACGCCGCAACATCAAGCGGGAGCGCAAGGCTGTCGAGCGTGCAGGGATCTCGGTGACACCCCTGGCGGGCCCGGACCTCCCGGCGGAGATGTTGGAGCGGATGCATCACTTCTATGCCCAGCACTGCGCCCGTTGGGGGCCCTGGGGGAGCAAGTACCTGACGGAAGCCTTCTTTGATGAGGCGGCGGCGGAGTTGCGGGAACACCTGGTGCTCTTCAGTGCTCACCGTGGTGATCCCCTGGATCCAGTGGCAATGTCGCTCTGCGTGCACACCGACGACCAACTCTGGGGCCGCTACTGGGGCAGTGACGAAGAGATCGACAACCTTCACTTCGAGGTCTGCTACTACGCCCCGATCCAGTGGGCGATTGAACGCGGCATCCAGCGGTTTGACCCCGGTGCTGGTGGCAGCCATAAGCGCCGCCGCGGGTTTGTTGCCCGCTCCCATGCCTCCTTACACCGTTGGTACTACGAGCCCTTTGATGCCATCGCCCGGCGTTGGTTGCCGGAGGCCAACAGCGAGCAGCTCAGTCAGATTGATGCGGTCAATGCTGAGCTGCCCTTCACGGGAGCGACGCGACCCCTGACGGATTCGGCTGCGTAGCATCCGCCCATGAGCTCTTTCACCGCTGAGCAGCGCCGCAGCCTCGATGAGGGGCTCTCCCAGCGCTTCATTGCGCTCGATCCCGCTGGTTATTTCCTGATCAAGCTCGACCGCGAAGCCGGGGAGTTAGTTGCGGAGCACTACAGCAACGCGATTGATGATCGGGGCCTCGCCACGGATCCCGAGACCGGCGAGGTGATCAGCTGCAAAGGGGCTGGACCACGCCCACCTGTCGCGACCTACCGCGGACGGAGTGCCAAGGAGCTGGGAATGGCCCTCACCGAAGGGGATGGTCCCCATCCGCTGAGTTGCTTGGATCATGCCCTCTACCTGGGCCGTGAACTGCAGAAGGCGGAGCAGGCCCTTGAGACCGGTGCCCCATACACCCAGGACTAAACCGGCTGCAGCTCGCGGGTGGCCATCGGCGGCTCTGGGGGCATGGCCGCGAGTTGCTCGTTGATTTCCTGGGTCACCACGGAGCGGTATTCCATGAAGTGTTCGTTGTGGGCGAGCACCACCAGGAACTGCTCCAGGACAGCGGGGTTCTTCCGCGCCACTTCCAGTAGGGAGAGCCAGAAGCGAACGCGGGTGTTGCGCTTGAAGCCCTGACGCCAGAGCACGATCAGCAGTGCACGGACATCGGTCCAGGCGGGCAGGGAGGCTTTGCCGAAGGTCGCCGGCACGAACTCCTGCCAGCGGGGTTTGCCCATCTTCAGGTAGTAGTGCTTGACCCGATCGATGTAGGCGTTGGGTTCGTAGAGGCGACAGAAGGCGTCGACGTACTCGTTGGCAATGTCTTCAATCGGCCTGGTCGGCACGAAGTTGAGCAAGTTGGTCTGGTTGACCCCCTTGGCGTCCGCCTTCTCTTCGATGAGGCGGCCTTCTTTCTCCAGTCGGTGCCAGAGGCCCGTGTTCGGGAGCGCCTGCAGCATTCCCATCATCGCGGCGGGGATCCCGGTGCGGGTCACGAATTCGACGATGCGATCGCCGGCCCCGGTTTTTTCGCCATCGAAACCGATGATGAAGCCGGCCATGACGCGGAGGCCGTAGGAGTTGATCCGATCGACGGCTTCTTCGAGGGAGCTGCGGGTGTTTTGGTGCTTGCCAGCGACCGAAAGGCTGGCCTCGTCGGGGGTCTCAATGCCGAGGAAGACCGAATCAAAACGGCACTCGGCCATCATTTGCATCAGTTCCTCATCGGCGGCTAAGTCCACGGAGGCTTCCGTGGCGAAGCTGAAGGGATAGCCCCTCTCGATCTGCCATTGCTTCAGGGCCGGCAGCAGCAATTTGGCGTTGCGCTTGTTGCCGATGAAGTTGTCATCCACCAGGAAGATCGAGCGCCGCCAGCCCAGCTCATAGAGGTACTGGAGTTCGGCGATCAGCTGCTCAGGGGTCTTGGTCCTGGGCTTGCGGCCGTAGAGAACGATGATGTCGCAGAACTCGCATTGGAACGGGCAGCCCCTGGAGAACTGCACGCTCATCGAGTCATAGGCATCGAGCTTCAACAGGTCAAAGCGGGGCACCGGTGTGGCGGTGACGTCCGGCTTTTCACCGTTGGCGCTGAAGCGGCCGCCGGCTTCTCCCTTTTCGATCGCTTCGATGAACATCGGCAGGGTGATTTCACCCTCATCGAGCACCTTGAAGTCCGCCAGGCCCAATTCCGGGGCGTCGGGGGTGGAGCTGGCGAAGGGGCCGCCGACCGCCACGGGTAGACCGCGCTCCTTGGCCTTGGCGATCTGAGCGGCCATGTCGGCCTTCTGCACGATCATCCCGGAGATGACCACCAGTTCGGCCCAGTCCCAATCGGCGTCGCTGACCTCTTCGACGTTGCGATCGACCAGTTTCATCGGCCAGTGCTGGGGTAGCAGCGCGGCCACGGTCACCATCCCCAAAGGGGGGAGGAGCACCTTGCGATTGACGAGCTCGAGAATTTTCTCGTAGCTCCAAAAGGTTTTCGGGAACTCGGGGTAAATGAACAGGGTGTTCATGCCGTTCGGTGGTCTCCGGTGAGATGCGTGGAACGGCTGTCCCCAGCAGGGACCTCCGAGTTGATGGCGTCCAGCCTAGGCCGAGTGACCTGGGGGCGGGCTGGTTTCTGCTCTAATAGCGACCAGTTGCAACCACCGAACCATGGGCCCCGTGATCTATCTCGCACTGGTCGGCGGTGGTTTGGTGGCCGCTGCTGCCATCTCCTTCGTCCTGCGCGGCATCAAGCTGATCTGATCGCCTAGCTGAGCCGCATCGCGCGGTGTCGCAGGAGTTCCCAGATTCCAAGAGCTGCCCCAAGGCTTCCCAGGACAGCCAGGCAGCTCCACAGGCCCCCCGGCAGCGTTTCTGTCAGAACAGCTGCCGCGAGGCCACTGAGCCCACCCCCGCCTAGGAAGGCGATCTGCCCCAGGCCTGCCATTCGTCCCCGGAGCACCTGGGGTGCATGGACTTGGATGATCAGATTGGTTCCTGCTAACAGGCTGGCGGTGCCAGCGCCGATCAGGAACGCCATGGCCAAGCCCCAGGGCAGTCCGGCTTGGCTTGATAAGCCGATTTGCGCGAGGGCAGTCAGCAGGGTCGTACTGCCCAAAAGCCACCCAGGGCGGCGGCTGACGGCCGCGGCGTGACGCTG
>JAAZUZ010000148.1 GCA_018623875.1 Synechococcus sp. HW_metabat.21 | reverse complement strand
TGGGTCTGTTCAGCGATGCCCCTGGAGACAGCACCCGCGAGCTGCTGAAAGCCCGTTTCGGTGACGCCCTAGCCGAGCGCATGGAGCGCCGCCGCTTCAAGGCGAAACCCGGTGAAAGCCTCGTGCTGGAGCTGCTCAATCAAGAGCCCAGCTCCCTGGTGCTGGTGGGCCTGGGTGCCGCCGCCGAATTCAACCTCGAGCACCTGCGCAAAGCGGCCGCCATCGGGACCAAAGCCGCCAGCAGCAGTGGCGCCAGCAGCGTGGGTCTCGCCCTGCCCCTCGAGGGCTTGGCGCCGGCGGCGGCCACCTCGGCGATGGCGGAAGCAGTTCGATTGGTCCTCTTCCGGGACCAGCGCTTTAAGGGTGAGGCGGAGCCCGCAGTGCAGCCGGCCCAGGTGGAGCTGCTCGCTCTTCCCGCCGACCAGCTGCCCCCCTGCCAAAGCGCAGCCAGCAGCAGCCAGGCCATCTGCAGCGGTGTCGAGCTCGCCCGTGAACTCGTGGCCGCCCCGCCCAACGTCGTCACCCCCGCCGCCCTGGCGGAGAGCGCCGCGACCATCGCCCGGGACTTTGGCCTGCAGCTGAAGGTGCTCGAGCGGGCGGAGTGCGAAGCCCTCGGGATGGGCTCCTATCTGGCGGTGGCCCAGGGCTCGGACCTACCGCCGAAGTTCATCCACCTCACCTACAGCCCCCAAGGAGAGGTCAAGCGGCGACTAGTGCTGGTGGGCAAAGGCCTGACCTTCGATTCCGGCGGGTACAACCTCAAAACTGCCGGCTCCCAGATCGACATGATGAAGTTCGACATGGGCGGCAGTGGCGCCGTGCTGGGTGCGATGCGGGCCATCGCTGAACTAAAGCCCGAGGGCATCGAAGTCCACATGCTCGTGGCCGCCTGCGAAAACATGATCAGCGGCGGGGCGATTCACCCCGGAGCGATCGTGACGGCCTCCAACGGCAAAACGATCGAGATCAACAACACCGACGCCGAAGGGCGCCTGACCCTGGCCGATGCCCTGGTCTATGCCTGCAAGCTGGAGCCCGACGCGGTGGTGGACCTGGCCACCTTGACCGGGGCCTGCGTGATTGCTCTGGGCGATGAGATCGCCGGCCTCTGGTCCCCGAGCGACACCCTGGCCCAAGCCCTGGTCCAGGCCGGCGAGGACGGTGGCGAAAACCTCTGGCGGATGCCCCTGCGGGCCTCCTACCGGGCTGGCCTCAAGAGTGGCCTGGCCGACATGAAGAACACCGGTCCGCGCCCGGGTGGTTCGATCACGGCGGCCCTCTTCCTGCAGGACTTCGTCAACAAAGAGATCCCCTGGGCCCACATCGATATCGCTGGCACTGTCTGGAGCGACAAGGGGCGAGGTCTGGATCCCGCGGGAGCGACCGGATATGGCGTTCGCACGCTCGTGAACTGGGTTCTGGCCGGGGGTGCCGCCTAGGCTGAAACCCTGCGAGCGACCCAACCTGCAGCATGGCGGTGAGCAAACTTCGCTGGTACGTCAAAGCCCAGCTGAGCGTCCTGCTGCTGCCGGCGGGGCTCTGCCTCTTCGGCGAAGCCGTGCAACGGCGGACGCTCCAGGCTCTGGGTCAACCCCATGGACCCTGGTTCTGGTACGGCACCCTCAGCCTGGTGGCCATCGTGGCCGCGGTGGGCCTCATGGTGGAAAGCGGTCTGCTGCGGGGCTACCCCGGCCAGCGACAGGGTCGCCCCTAAGCGGCCGTTGCCACAGGAGCGCCTGCATCACCCAACAGGGACGCGGGCTCCTCTAAGGCGTGGATTTGCCAGCGGGCCCGATCACCAAAGAGCTTCAACAGGCGATCAAGATCGTCCGAAGCTTG
The DNA here is from genome assembly GCA_018623875.1 of Synechococcus sp. HW_metabat.21. GTDB lineage: Bacteria > Cyanobacteriota > Cyanobacteriia > PCC-6307 > Cyanobiaceae > Vulcanococcus. The sequence continues at coordinate 2,682 of JAAZUZ010000148.1, read as the reverse complement.
CTTCGGAGTGGCGTAGGGACCGATATGACGTGTCACGAGACCATCGCGAATCGTCAGCAGATACATACAAAACCTGCAGTCGAGACCTGTTCAGAGTAATTCCGGCCAGCGAAAGGAAAAAGTCGCAAAAGCCGTATCAATACTGGGAAAAGCCGAATTTCCAGCCCTGAGCGCTTTAGCTTTTTCTCAGAATTGTGGTCGGCGGCTGGTCAGCGCTTAACCACCCAGGGAGCATCGCCGCGCGCCCTGGAGCCCCAGACCTGATCCAAACGACGATCACGACCGCAGGCCCAGCGGTAGTACTTGTATTTGACCGCGTTGTTCACCGCGTAGTTCTGGTGATAGTCCTCCGCGGGCCAGAAGCGCTTGAGGGGTTTGATCTGGACCTTGATCGCCGAGGCCGGCTTGCCGAGTTCTTGGGCAGCGGACTGGAGGCTGGCTTTGGCTTCCTTGAGCTGCTGATCCCCCTCGGTGAAGATCACGGGCCGGTAGGAGCTCCCGCGATCACAGAACTGACCGCCGCCATCGAGGGGGTCAATGTTGCGCCAGTAGGCCCGCAGCAGGGCGGAGTAGCTGATGCGCTGGGGATCAAAGCGCACCCGCACCACCTCCTGGTGTCCCGTTCCCCCGGAACTGACCTGGCCGTAGCTGGGATTCTCCAGACGGCCGCCGCTATAGCCGCTCTCGGCATCGATCACCCCCGGCAGATCCTCTAAATCGTGCTCAAGGCACCAGAAGCAACCGCCCGCCAGGACCGCTTCCTCCGTGGCCGCCCAGGCCGCAGCGCTGGGGCCGACTAACACCAGGCCGATGGCCAAGCAAGCAGCCAAAAGGCGGCGGATCATGACGTGGGGTTCTCCGGCAAGGCATCCAGGATGGCCGATGCCGCCCGGCGGGTGACACCAGGTTCACCCAGGAGCTCACGCAGACGGCGATAGCCGTCGCTCACCCGTTGGCGAGCCGCAGGATCATCAAGCAGGGGCAAGGCCGCCTCCACCACCGAGTCCGGGGTGAGTTCGTCCTGCAGCAACTCCGGCACCAGGCGCTCACCCACCACCAAGTTGACCGGTGAGATGTGGTCGACGTGGAAGCGAAGGATCGTCTTGGCTACCCAGGCCGTGGGACGGCTGACCCGGTAAGCGACCACCTGGGGCACCCCGCGCAGGGCCAACTCGAGGTTGACCGTGCCGGATTTGTTGAGGGCCAAATCAGCCGCGGCACAGAGCACCGGACGAAGCCCATCGGCCTCCGCCGCGGGAATCACCCGGGCCTGGACCCCGGCCTGCTCCAGCAGGTCCCGCAGCACCGGCTCGAAACTGGCCTGGCCCGCGGGGACGATCACCTGCAGCCCGGGACACCGCCGCTGCAATTCCGCTGCCGCCTGGGCCAAGGTCGGCAGGAGGTAGCGCAATTCCTGCTGGCGCGAGGCGGGAAACAACAGCAGCAGACGCTGCCCCGGCTGCAGCCCCAAGGCTGCTCGGGCCTCATCGCGACTGGGTTGTTGGGACAAGGTGTCGATCAGGGGATGCCCCACCCAGGTGACATCGGCCCCGCGGGAGCCATAAAACCGCGCCTCCTCCGGAAAGATCGCCAGGATCCGATCCGTGAAGCCGATCAGCCGGGTCGTTCCGCCTTCGCCCACGCGAAAGGCCCACTCCTGGGGGGCGATGTAATAGAGGATCGGCGTGCCGGGCAGACGACGCTTGACCTTCACGCCCAGGTTGACGTTGGCCCCCATGTAATCGATGAGCACGACACCGTCAGGGGGGGAGTCGCGCAACCACCGATCCACCCGGCGTTGGATCTGCAGGGTGGGCCAGACCAAGGGCAGAGCCTCCCAGAGGCCAATGGCTCCCATCGCCGTGGTGTTAGCCAGCAGCGTGGCTCCGGCCTGACGCATCCGCTCTCCGCCGAGGGCAACCACCTCGAGATCCAGGCCGCGGGATTGCGCTTCGTCGTGCAGGGCCTGAACCAACAGCCCGCCCTGCAAGTCACCGGAGACTTCTCCGGTGCTGATCAGCAATCGCCTCATGAACGCCCGGCGGGCAGGGGACCTCGGCGGCCGGGGCCAATCGAAGCTTCGAGGAAGCTCACCAGGGTTTCCGCCGGGGGCAGCAGGGTCTGCTCGCGCACACCCTTAATCGCCTCAGCCAAGACCACATCACCGCGGTAGAGCTGCGCCCAGACCTGCTGCAGTTGCTTGGTCTGCGCCCCACCATCCAGTTCGGTCAAACCACTGCGCTTCAAGCCAATCCGGTTCAAGCCGCGCAGACGACCCGGGTGCCCCTCGACGATCGCGTAGGGCGGCACATCACGGTCGATGCGGCTCATGCCACCCACCATCGCCATCGTGCCGATGTGGACGAATTGGTGGATGCCCAGAACGCCGCCGATCACGGCGCGATCACCGATCACGACATGGCCGGCCACGGCCACACCGTTGGCAATCACGATCCGGTTGCCCAGGTCGCAGTTGTGGCCGAGGTGGCTGTAGGCCATCAGCAAATTGCCATTGCCGATGCGGGTCTGCTCCCCCTCATGGGTGGCGCGGTTGATGGTCACGCATTCGCGAATGGCGTTGTCGTCGCCAATCACCACCTCGGTTGGAGCACCGTTGTATTTGAGGTCCTGGGGTTCAGCACCAATCGATGCGCCCGGGAAGATGCGATTGCGCTGGCCGAT